>NZ_JBBJZX010000011.1:0-38526 GCF_038148935.1 Streptococcus pseudopneumoniae
TTCAATCAAGTTTCCGTTTTCATCCACTCCTGTTGTACCTACTGGCTCAGTGTATGCTAGTTTCTCATGAACTTCAGGCTCTACCAGATTACCATCAACTGGTGCTGTATGTTCAGATTTCTTATGAACTTCAGATTCTACAAGGTTTGCACCTATTGGTTGCGTATATTCAGGCTTCTCTACTTTAGGCGCCAAATCAGGAACTGTATTTACCGGTTCAGTATATTCTGATTTTTCATGAATTTCAGGCTCTACCAGATTACCACCAACTGGTGCTGTATGTTCAGGTTTCTCTGCTTTAGTTGCCTCGTTAGGAGCTTCATCTGGAGCCATATCTACAGGTTTAGTGTATTCAGGTTTGTCAGTTTTAGGCGCTTCATTAGGGATACTTTCATGAATTTCAGGCTTTTCTGATTGAGTAAATGATGTGTTTATTTCACTTTGAATAGAACGAATCACCGTTTTATCTGGCGCTAGAATATCCTTTGTCCCCTCATCCTTATGTTGAATTTCTGAAATTGCATCATCATCAAGGGGGAAGTATCCAATATAACGATATCCAGCAATTTGAACTACTCCTTCATTACTTGAAGCTTTCAAAGGATTGTTTATATCGAGTGCTTGCATGCTAGAAAGACTGATTAGTCCAATCGTAGTAACTAAGAACAAACTACTAACTTTTTTCTTTTTATGAACCAAAAGGACTAAACTACCAACAGCTAATAGACCTAAAGCTGTAAGCAAAGAAGTCGAGGATCCTGTTACAGGAAGAGCTTCCTGCTGATAAATAAGAGCATAAGTTTTCTCATTATCAGTAGGAATTCCTGCCTGAATCTTTGTTTGTTCTTCTTGTGTAAGAGAGCTTTTTTCAATGTAATGATAGGTAGAAGCATGAATGATTGACGGTGCAACCAAGATACTTCCGAGTAATACCGAACCAACAATCCCACAGATTTTTCGGATTGAAAACCGTTCTTTTTTAAATAATGACAAGCGTAATCACCTTCTTTAAGTTTATTTTCTAATAGTAAACACTATTTTTTATTCTCAAAAATTGAACTTCTAAAATCATTTGTTTGGTCAAGATAGGCTTTATATATTGCTTTTTTCAATTTTAGAACTCTACTATATTCAGGATAAATATTTACACGTTCATCCTCTGCATCAGCTTTGACAGCAGCAGTTATCATACTTTGAAGCTCTTCTATATTTTTTATTGTCACTCTATCTTTTCTGAACCAATTTCCATTTGGGTTATCGAAGCTAATGCTCATTAATTTATTAAATTTAGCTTTTCGCTCTTCATACATTGCTTTTTTAAAGTCTACCCAAGATGAGTAACTATTATTAAATATTTTTTGAAGTACTAACTCATCAGTTACATTACCAACTTCCTTACCATATGACTTAATCACTTTACCTTTAGCTTTCGCTTCTTCTGCGTATTGATTAGAAATATATGGTACCATTCCATCTTTAAATCCTTTTGCAGCTAACAATTCAAACGCCATACGACGTCCCATTAAATCACCCGGCGTTCCTTCATTATTACTTAAAGCTGAATATATTGGTGAAAATAGTTTAATTGTATAATAGCCATTTCGTTTAAAGGTATCATCATTTCCATTTTCGTATCCTCTTCTTGTAATAACGTCATTTTCTATTAAACTATTAAATGTAGTTAATTTGCTAAGTTCACTTTCATTTAAGTAACGAATAGTATTAGTTGCATATGCTTTACTTCCGTCTGGATCCGGTTCAAATTTATTTTCTATTTTTCTCAACAACTCATTTTTCTTAGAAATATCTAAGTTAACAACTGCATTACCTTCTAGATATTCTAGCATATAAATTACATCAAACAGATTATGCATATATTTTTGCAAGTCTTCTGCATTATTAAATCGTTTTGTAGGATCTTTTACCTGAAGTCTAGTTGGATCTTCTGATTTTTCATACTTCAATATAGAGTTAATCGTAATAGTAGGATCATCAGGATGATCAGGAGCTTGTAACAATCCTTTAGCATAAAACTCTGGTCCAAGTCCATTTCGTCTTCCATAGCCTCCAAGATAAATTTCTCGATCTGAGTTATGTGTCATTTCATGTGTATAAGTTACCGCACCATCTTTATCAAGCATACGATATGCCATATAATAGAATGCATCCCCTGTAGCGTAGGCTCCATTAGAATTATGAACAACATTATTTCCCGCTGGACCGAAGAAATGTTTTATCGCTGGATGATTAGTTTCAAAATTAGCTTCTTGTATCTTATTATCTTTATCATTTCCAAATCTAAATGCATCATAGACTAGAACACTTCTATATAATTTTTCTTTATTTTTATCATCTAATATTTTATACCAATAATCATAGTGATCTCTAAATCTAGCTGCCGCTTCTTTAGCTTTTGTCTCAACATAGTCATTTAAATTAGTTCCTGCTGGATGTTCTTTACTTCTATATCTATCATAAGCCCCAAATCCTATAGTCGAAATGTTCGCAATCATAAACACCGATTTTTCAGGTAATGTTAATAGCGGCAAGACCATACTTGGGTATTTCCAAGATGGGCTAGTTAATCTATCATATACTCCAATTGAATATGGACTACCAGCTATTGATTGCTTATCACTTACTTCTTTAATTGTAGATTTTTCTTCTACAATATAGGCTTTAGTTTGTTCTTTAAACCACTCGTTATTTGTTTTATCTGGTACAAAAGCTTTTCTATATTTTTCTAATGCATCAAATAAATTATTAGTTTTATAATTTTTTGCTAATAAAACGTTATAAGTTATAACATTATTTTTCGCTAGTAAATTATTAAATCCAGATTTACCTAATTCGATAACATTATCTAACGCTGAACTATTTGATTTACCAAAGAAATCCAAGTGGTACATAACTAAATCTTTCGCTTTTGTTTCACCATATTTGAAATTGTACCAACGCTCTAAGTATGTTAATCCTAGAAGTAATGCTTCCTTATTGTTTTTAATTTTTTCAATTACATAATTATCTATTACCTTATTGTTATTTTCTGCTATTGCAGCATCTGCAGTAAGAAGTTTCGTCAAACTATCTTTCAAATTAGTTTTTGTAGTATTGAATTGATCTTCTAAATATAATTCCGTTAAGCTAACATCATTAGAAACATCTAATACTTTTCTAATTGCGTCTGATTTATATTCTATACTATTTAACGTTGGTAATACTTTATCTAAAATATTATTATAATTGCGAAGTAATGTATTTGGTGTGTAAATTAATTTTGTATCGCCTATTCTATACTCAGCTACATTTGAAAAATCACTTTGATAATTTACATTAAGTTTCTCTGATGTATTGTCTGCGTAATATAGCAATAATTTATTTATACTTGATTTGTATTTGTTAATATCACTAATTACTTCATTATCTTTCATTGGAACAACTGATAATAATTCTTTATTATAAAGATTACTACTTGACTCTACTAAATTTCCGTACTTAACTATTGTTTCTCTATTATAGAATGGTAATAGTTTTTCTATATTTTTATATACTTTTTCTTTTGATGAATCAGCATTCTCAAGACTTCTATAGTCAGTTACATATCTAGAAGAGAAGTTAAAATCTTCTGTTTTAGTAGTATTTTTAGATACAAAAGCAGCTTTTTTCTCTCTAATTTGTGCGTCTTCTAATACTTCTCCTCTTTGAACAGTAGAATCCTTAGTTAAGATTTCATCATCTTCTTGTACTACGTTTACAACCTTATTATTTTTGTTGCTATATACATGATTTGCTTTCATGTCAGTGAAATCTTTTCCAGTTATTGCATTACCGTTCGTAACATTAACATCGCTTAGCACATTAGATAGTTGACCAGATTTTTCTAATCCGCCTACTGGGTCCCAAAGATTACCAACTACTCCACCAACGTTTGCAAAACGTTGCACATTATTAAGATTTCCTTCAGCATAACTATTACTAATTAGCGCACTATCTTCTACTGCACCAACTATTCCACCAATAGACTGATCACCTTGCGTTGCATTCGTCGCCATATCGATAGATGCAATCGACTTGTCTATTAATGCTCCCGAACCAGAAAGTTTACCTACTAAACCTCCGATTTGATAACTAGCAACTGTTTTATATGTATTAGTTATTCTACCTGTATAGCTACTGTTAGAAATAGTAGAATTATTAACTTGTGATACTAATCCTCCTATTCCATGTTCACCAGCTATCGCTCCATCAGCATGAACATTACTAATTACAGTTCCATTTCTCGCTTCTTTTGCAAGTGTTGCAGCATCTTCTTTTGCTGAAATATTGGCATCTTTTAGTGAAAGATTTTCTACTGTAGCACCATTTAATCCTCCAAATAATGGTTTTTTCAAATTATAAATAGCATAATATTTCTCATTATTTGTACCTACTAATGTTCCATGGAATTCATTTTTCACATAACTTTCTTGACCATCTGGAAGTTCAAGTTCACGAGCATCCATAGTTGCACCTAAACGGAATGTGCCATTAGGAGTGTTATTCATTGCATCTACTAAATTTTTAAATGATGTATAGACACCAGTTTCACTTTGCTGAGTTTTTGGTAAATAGTATGTATAATTTTCTAGTACATTATTATTTTCATGTTGTATCAGATTATTTACACTTGCTACTATTTTATAAACATCTCTATTATCTTTATTAGCATTAGTAATGCTTGTAACTGGTAGCATCACATCTTTAAAATTCTCTGATTTAACTTTCATAAAGTAATTTTCTGCATTACTTGGTAAAGAAGCAAGTGAAGTTACATGTCGATACTTATTACCATCTTTTGAATATAGTTCTACAGAAGATATATTTCTAAGTTCTAATTTCTTAATAACTTCTTTTTCATCTTTAGCGTCATCTTTTTTCTCATCTTTATGACGATAAAGTTTATCGTATACTGGGGTAATTTCATTACCTGCTATAATGCTCTTAATCCAAGCTAATTGTGTAGGAGATAAAATCAATCCGCCTGAGCGATTTTGTGCTCCATTTTGATGCACACCAATAACTTCACCATTAGCATTAAATATTCCTCCACCACTCATACCAGGATTTCCACCTTGATATTGAACACCGTAGGTGTTATTCGCATATTCTTGTTCCATTTCTACCGTAGCATCTTTTAAGTGAGTGTATTTCCCAGCTGGATATCCATGAACATTTAGTTTGTCATTAAGATTTACTTTAGTATAATTTTTAACTAATTCTACATGTTCTCTGCCAGTTGTTTCAGGTAGCTTAATCACTGCTAAATCATAGATAAATCCTTTTGGATAATCTTTTTTATTATAAAAATGAATATTGTTAGCAGTAAATGTTCCTTTTTGTCCATCAGGAGTCACCCACTCATATACGTTTTTAGATTTATCACCTCTAAATTCGCCCGTAGTATTATCAGTAGAATTATTAATGAAATTATGTGCTACTGTTAAAAGTACATTTGGTGCAATAAAAGTAGCTGATCCTACTCCAGTAACCTTCGACGAATCTGTAATAAAGTTCATATTAATTAATGCACTAGATTTTTTCTGAATACTCATTTCTTCTGGTGTATTAGTATTTTCATTATTTGATTTAGTCTCTTCTGCACTAGGTTGTTCAATTTTACCAGTATAATCTTTCGGTGCTTCTACTTTCTCTGGCTCGACTATCGCTCCGGCTTGCACCCCTGTGTATTCTGGCAGTGGGGTTACCTGCTCCGGTTCAACAATAGCTCCAGCTTGTGGGCCTGTGTATTCTGGTAGGGGTGCTACTTGTTCTGGTTCGACTATCGCTCCAGCCTGGACTCCTGTGTATTCTGGTAGGGGGGCTACTTGCTCAGGTTCAACAATAGCCCCAGCTTGTACTCCAGCATATTCCGGTTCAACTTTTTCAGGTTCAACAATAGCTCCAGCTTGTAGACCTGTATATTCTGGTAGCGTGGCTACCTGTTCTGGTTCACCCTTATCTGTTACAACAGCTTCTGGCAACTCTGGTTGAACTTCCGGCTCACCTTTGTCGGTTACGACTGCTTCGGGTAACGCTGGTTGGATTGCAGGTTCACCTTTGTCGGTTACTACAGCTGCTGGTAGTTCAGGCTGAATTGCGGGTTCAACAATAGCTCCAGACTGTACGTCCTTATGTTCTACACCAGTCTCAGGTTGTTCCGTTATAACTTGAGTTTTTTTAGTACCTTTTTCGACTATTCTTGAAACAGGCGCAGTCGTTGAAGTTGAAACAATTTCTCGCGAAACTTCTTCCTTGTTTACAGAGAATATTCTGATGACTTCAACTTTTTTACCTAATGTACCTTCTTGTTTTACTCTTACAGTTCCTTCAGCTAAATCAGGATTCTCCTGAACTTCTTCTTGAAAATCTATTTTTGTCTCTATAGTTTCCTCACGATATAAGAGTTCAGGTTTATTCAACTGGCCTGATAGAACTTCATCCTGCGGATTTAATGTATTTACCCCAGTCTTTTCTTTTGGAGAATTCTTCTCCTCTTTCTTCGTTTCTAGATTCTTATGTTCTGCTAATTGTGCTTGAGAATCTGAAGATTGTTTCTCTTCTTTTCTTGGATTCGTTAATTCTGTAGAAAGAGGTTTTTCAACTACTTGAACTTCTGTCGGCTTAGTTGAAGAAGCTGTTTTTTCTTCCTGAATATCTTGTACTTTGGGATGGTCTACAAAATTCGGTGTAACACTATAATCCACCTTTTGTTGTTTTGTAGGAGTGGCTGCTGATTTTTCTTGATTATTTACTTTAGACTCAGAAGTTATGTTTCCCTCTTTGATATATCCAACATATCTGTAACCTGAAATATCTTTAGGAAGAGGTAATTTTTCTCCAGAGGTCAATTCATAGTCCGTATTGTAATTCAGTAAAAGATTATTTTCTAAAGCATGAGCTGAAATTAGGACACCATTTCCTATCCCTGCAACCAATACTAAATGTAGTACCGTTTTGTTCTTAACTTTTTTCTTGGAAACAGCAAAAATTAAAATCCCCAGAGCTGCTAAGCTAGTACCAGCAACTAAGGCTTGCATCTCATTCTTACTTCCGGTATTTGGCAATTCCGCCAGTTGATTTTGGGAATTTAACTTATAAACAAGATAATAAGTCTCATCATCATTCTCCACGTATGTCGGAATATCATAAACGAGCTGATTCTTTTCTTCTGATGATAGCTCTGACTCTGTCACATATTTATAGTGAACTCCCGCAGTTTCCTGAGCATCCACAGATGAACTAGCTAATACAGACATAAAAAATAAACTTGAAATCGTTGCAGATACAAGTCCTACTGATAATTTTCTAAATGAAAAACGCTGCTGTTTTTCACCAAAATACTTTTCCATTATTCCTCCTTGAAATACAATTTATAAATGTTACAGAGACCTTTATTATATTAGTGTATTATCTATAAAAAAGGCAATATACCTTAATTATACTCTTTATTTACCGAAATGTCTTAAAATTGCGTAGCGTTTTCATACTTTGTTTTATATTATTTTGGGGATACAATAACACCTACCATGGCATTTCCACGGCAGGTGTTACTCATATCACTAATCGTTCTAAAAATGGTTTGAGGCAGTTGAGGAGAATACCTTCTATCCAGCTTTCTTGTGCTGAGGATAGATGTTCTGTCTGAAGGCTTTCTTTTAGAAAATCGCGGACTTGTTCTGGTGAGATTTCAAACTCAAAGGCTTTCATTTTATAGAAAAAGTCGAGCAGATGATCTGACAGATATTCAGTTGAAAAAGGCACTTCTCCGCTTTTTCGATATTCTAATAAGAGCCGAGCAAATCGGGCTTTTTCTTCAGGAAGCTCACGAAAATAGGAATTGAGGAGCCAGGTCTGCTTCTGCTTTCTTTCAATTGGATCCTGACTAGCAATTCGTTGGTCTTTTTCCAGCTCTTTTTGGTATTGTTTGGCCTTGATAGCCCGTTCTGTCCGATTTTTACCAAAAAGAATTTTCTCCCACTTGCGTTCTTCTTGAGTCAGGGTCTCTGTAAAGCCAAAGTAATCTTGATAGGCACGCTCTGCCGGGCCCATGGCTAGAACTAGATTGTCTGCATATTGCTTGGCGATTTTATCCCTCTTCTTGCGCTCCTTCTCTGCCTGAATACGGAGTTCTTGTTCGTAGTCAATTTTCTCCTTACCTAGCTTGACAAGGTAGAGTTGGTCATCTGGTTTTCCAAGTAAGAAGGGTTTGATACATTTTTCAAGAACTTCTTCCATCCGAGCCTTTTTCTTTGGTTCCGCCTTGGTCCAACTTCCTCCTTGAAAGACTTCTAGGAAGAGCTGGTAGTCTCTATCAGGGGAGAACTGATTGCCACGATTAGGTTTAAAAACACCTTTTTCCCAGAGCCACTTTAGAAGACGCTCGTCAAAGTCACTTTTATTGACCTTGATTTTCTCCTTTTTCTGGGCTTTTCTGGTCAGATTTTCAACCTTTCTTAGCAGTTTTTCTTCCTCTTCCAATTGCTGGTCAAGGGATAATCGATGAAAATGACGAACACAGTCGCTACCAATTGGAAAGAGGCGTTGGCCTGTGACACCGTTAAAGAGTTCATAAGCGTATTTGATGGCATTTCCACAGACACAATTGCTACGGCCAATACCGTTAAAAATCAAGGAAACTTCATTCCATTCCTTGGTAGCTTGTTCCCAAGTATCCGCTTTTGAAGCCTGTAAAACCGCATCATGCAGGGATTTTCTAACTGGAAGTGTCATGAGGTCTCCTTTCTATATTATACTTTTACAACTTGAACATCGTCTTTACCTAGTAAAATCAAGTATTTTTCAATATTTTCAATCGAATAGGCTCGAGATAAAGCCTCTCCGTATAGGGCTAACTGACCACGATAACGGTCTATGAGTTGACTTGGTTCATCATAGCGGTCTGTCTTATAGTCGAATAGAACGATTTTATCCTCATAGAGTAGATAGCCATCAAGGATACCACGGACAACAAAGTCTTCCTGACTCTTTTGGTCTCGTTTGAGCATGGAGAAGGGTTGCTCGCGATAGAGATGGTCGGTATTAGCAAGAATTTCCTGACCGAGTGCTGTGTCAAAGAAAGCAAGAATTTTAGCAAGATTGATCTTGTCTCTGACAGCTGGACTCGTTTGAACTTGTTTGAGAGTTTCTGTCAGGCTAGCAAGTGTTGGTCGCTGGCTGAGGTCAATTCTCTGCATCAGTTCGTGGGTAGCACTACCAATCTCAGCTCCTGTTATCTTTTCTTTGGTTGAAAAATCTGGTAAATCAAAGTTGATTTTCTTGTCTACTGACTGGCCTTGACCTGCAATATCGACACCTTCCATATCCATAACTGGTTCGTAGAATTTCTTGATTTGACTTGGGGTTTGAACACTAGGAAGTTCAATGGCTGCGCGGTGAAGAGTATTATAAACTTCCACCTCTTTCAGCATTTCAAGGGCTTCTTTGATGGTTTCTGACTGACGATTGTCTGCTTGGGAGCTATCTTGGAGAGGACTTTTGTTTTCCAACTGACCGATAGCTTCTCTAGTCAGCTGGTCTTCACTAACAAAACGATAGCTAAAATTGAGATTGTCCTTGGCAAACACTTTAGTAATAGCCCACACCCAATCTTGGAAATTCTTGGCTTGGAGTCTAGTACTGCTATCTAGTTTTCCATTTTTAGCTGCTGGGTATTCCTTGGCTTCAAGCTTTTCGCGAGAACCCTTGCCGACAAGATAGAGCTTTTTCTCAGCCCGCGTCATGGCAACATACAGCAGACGCATTTGCTCTGAATAGCTTGCCAGCTGTAATTCCTCTTCGTTCTGCCTATAGGTTAGGCTAGGAATAGAGAGTTTGATGGTTTTAGGATAGTGAGCTTCTACGGCTCCTGTCTCCATTTTGGCAATATATTTGACACCAAACCCATTCTGACGACTGAGAATGACTTCTGACATAGAGTCTTGCTTGTTGAAATCTTGATCCAAATTGAGGATAAAGACGTAAGGAAACTCCAGCCCTTTACTCTTGTGGATGGTCATGAGCTCTACTGCATCTTTTGGCGGTGCGACAACCACGCTTGCAAGATCGTGCTGGGCTTCTAAAACTTGGTTAATCATACGAATAAAACGAGACAAGCCCTTGAAATTACTCTTTTCAAACTGGTCAGCTCGCAGTGCTAGGGCATAGAGATTGGTCTGTCTAGCAGGACCATTTGGCAAGGCTCCAACATAGTCATAATAAAAACGGTCGTTGTAAATCTTCCAAATCAAGTCATAGAGGGAGTGCGTTTTGGCATACAGTCGCCAAGAAGCCAAGATATCCATGAATTGCTTTAGTTTCTCAGCTAGAGCTGAGTGAATCAAGCCTTTTTGGCTGCTTGTCAGTTTTTGAGCATTGATCAGTTTCTCATATAGATTTTCTTGGACTTTATCCTCTGCTTTCTGAAGGGACAAACGTGCTAACTCATCCTCATCAAAACCAAACATTGGAGACTTCATAAGGGCAACCAAGGCATAGTCTTGCAGGGGATTGTGAATGACACGAAGGGTGTCTAACATGACTTGCACTTCTAGGGATTGGAGATAATTGTTTTGCTCTCCATCAGTTTTAACAGGAATCCCGTACTCAGACAGGGCGAGAAGAATCTGGTCATTACGACTGCGACTGGAGGTCAGAAGGGCAATTTCCTTAAAGGCAACACCTTTTTCCTGATGGAGTTTAAGAATCTCCTTGATAACCAGGCGCATTTCGCCTGTTAGTTTCGTTTCTGCCTGCCCCTCTTCTTCCTCATTTGTGTCATCCTTATCGTAGAGGAGAAATTCTGCCTTGTTGTCTGGATTAGGAGTCAGTTTGGTATTGGCAAAAACAAGCTGGTGCATATTATCATAGTTGATTTCGCCGACCTCTTGGTCCATAAGGCGTTCAAAAACATCATTGGTTGCTGATAGCACTTCTGAACTACTACGGAAATTTTCTTTGAGGAGAATGAGCTTGCCCTCTTTTGGATTTTGCGCATAGCGTTGGAACTTCTCATTGAAAATCTGCGGGTCTGCTTGACGGAATCGGTAGATGGACTGCTTGATATCTCCCACCATAAAGCGATTGTGGCCATTAGATAGCAATTCCAGCATCCGTTCTTGAATATGGTTGGTATCCTGATACTCATCGACCATGACTTCATGGAAACGTTCCTGATAAGCTTCACGGACTTGCGGGAATTTCTCTAAAATCTCAATGGTGTAATGGCTGATATCAGCGAATTCAAAGGCATTTTCCTGACGTTTACGCTGACGATAAGCCTCCACAAAATCGTTCATAAAGGTTTGGAAGGTTTTAGCTAGTTTCCAAGTGTCTCCATGATAACGTTCTTGATAGTCGAGAATGGTTATCTGGTCTGCTAGTTGTCCTAGTTTAGCAAACTGTGTCTTTCTCTCTTCGTTGTAGGCATCGGCCAGTGGCTTCAAATCAGCCTTACGACTCGCATTGGTCAGAGCTCGGCCGTTTTTCTCTTTCGAAATTGCGACAACACGCGCAAGCACTGCCTGATAAGCTTGACTATCGGACTCTTGATTTAATGAGCCAATTTCATCCAGAATCAACTGAACATTTTTTAAATAAGCAGCCTTAGGAAACTCCTTGGCATCATTATCCAGATGATAACGGAAGAAACTTTCCAAGTCCCAAAGGGCTTGCTGGATTTGCTCAGTCAGTCTTTCTTTTTCACTGGTAAAATCAGCTTTTTCAAAACCTTTAAGGAAAGATTCGCTCAGCCACTTTTGAGGATTGCTGGTGGATTGGAGGAAGTCATAAATTTTATAGACTTGCTGGCGCAGCCCCCGTTCATCTTTTCCACGTCCAGCAAAATTTTTCAGCAAATGACTAAAGGTCTCTTTCTGTTTACCTTGGTAATGGGCTTCAAAGACCTCATGGAAAACTTCGTTTTTTAGAAGAAGTTGCTCGCTTTGGTTTTGTAAAATACGGAAATTAGGTGCAATATCAATCAGATAGCC
Organism: Streptococcus pseudopneumoniae; assembly: GCF_038148935.1. Taxonomy (GTDB): domain Bacteria; phylum Bacillota; class Bacilli; order Lactobacillales; family Streptococcaceae; genus Streptococcus; species Streptococcus pseudopneumoniae_U. The sequence continues at coordinate 12,027 of NZ_JBBJZX010000011.1, forward strand.
ATGTTTACCAAGGAATTTTTGTGTGAAAGAGTCCATGGTTCCGATGGCAGCGTTGGGTAGGTCTGCCAACTGGCGACCCAAGTGTTGTTTGAGGTCGACATCGCTGCTTTCTTGGATTTGTTGGCTGATTTTTTTCTCCAAACGTTCCTTAAGCTCTGTGGCAGCCTTGACGGTAAAGGTTGAGATAAAGAGTTGAGAAATTTCGACACCACGCGCCAATTGGTCCAGAATGCGCTCGGCCATGACAAAGGTCTTTCCAGAACCAGCCGACGCTGAAACCAGGATATTTTGACCAGAAGTGTAGATGGCTTCTATTTGCTCGGCAGTTTTCTTTTGTTCCTTGCTCGAATTTGCTTCTGCTTCTTGCAGTTTATGAATCTCCTCCTCAGTTAAAAAGGGAATAGGCTTCATCGATTCAACTCCTCTCTTATTTTTTCAAACCAAGCTTGCTTAAGTTTTTCTCCGACCAGACGCTTGCCATCAGCTAGGTCCAACTTTTCTAGGAAACGGGCTTGGCCCAGATGGTAATTGGCTTCAAAACCAGTAATGGCTTGATGTTGCTGGACGTATGGGGCAATACTTCTGCCATTTTCGGTATAAGGATTAATGGCGAACTGGCCTGCTAAAATCTTCTCAGCTGCTTTCTTGTAAAGTTGGGCATTGTAGTCCAGTAGGAGCTGGAATTCCTCATCTGTCAGCTGATTAGCCTTGTTTTTGTTATAAAATTCGCCCAAATGACTGCTTTCTTTTTCTAAAAAGAGGCCTTGGTATTTCATTGACTTGCTAGCTTCTACTACTGCACCTGCCAGACTTTTAACGGCCATCAAAGATTGGACTGGTTCAGCCATTTCCAAGTACATGGCACCAAAAAAGTTCTGCTCCCCTTCTCTTTTTAAGGCAGCTAGATAGGTTGGTAGTTGGGAATTAAGCCCATTAAAGAAATGGGGAAACTGGAACTGAGTCATACTGGATTTGTAGTCTACCACTCCTATCGCCCCATCAGCTTTCAAACGATCAATCCGGTCCACCTTACCTCGTACAAAGACACTGCGACCATTGTCCAATTGAATAAAAGATTGCTCTTTCCCACCGAAATTTGCTTCCTCTTTGATGGTTTCGATGGCTGGATTGTGTCGGAGAATATGTCCAGTTGTCCGTGCAACATCAAGCAGAATTTCCTTGGTAAACTGGGCTTCCAAACTTTCTTGATAAATAGCTTCAAATTCGCGTTCTTGACTGGTTTCTTGAATAGCTTGTTCTAAACGTTGGTCAAAAGAATCTTCGTCAGGCAACTGCAAGGCACGTTCAAAAATGCGGTGCAAAAAATTCCCGTGACTACGGGCATCTGGACGCAGGCGCAATTCTTCCTGCAAGCCTAAAACATAACGGAGGAAATAACTGTATTGGTTTCGGTAAAACTCCGTCAAACCAGAGGTAGACAGGTAAAATTCCTTGTCAGATGGATAGAGAGCCTGTAAGGTATCCTTGGCCAACTGCTTACTGCTTGGACTGGTTGGGAGGGCAGGATTTTCTAAACCTTGCTGGTTTAGTTTTTTACCCATGACACGCGCCAGAACCTTAATAAAGGTCAAATCTTGCTCAGTATCGCTCATCTCCCCCTGCTGGTGATAGGCAACCAGACTGGACAAAAGACTGTGATAGGAACCCATATCCTCCTTAGATAGCCCTTTGTGATTCATCCTCCTCTCTCTCCGCCTAAATCCAAAATGAACTAGCTCTTGAAGATAAGCTGATTCCTTGCTTTCACTTTCATTAAAAAGGCTTGGAGCCGACAAGACCAACTGCTTACGAGCAGAATTGACCAAGGAAAGCGTAGTGTAGCGATTTTTCTTGAGATTTTCACTGCTGGCAATCAGCAATTGCGCCCCGTCTTCTGTCGATTGGTTTAGGTTTTGCCTTTCTTCATCTGTCAAAAGACTGGTATTCTGCGCGATTTTTGGTAAATTGTCCTGAGTTAGCCCAATGGCGTAGACAAAGTCAGCAGTCAGAGGAGCAATCAAATCGTAACTCTGCACCAGAACAGTGTCCACTGTCGCTGGAATGGTACGATATTGAGATAGGCTCATTCCAGAATGAAGCAAGGCAAGGAAGTCCTCCAGACTAACTGGCGAACCAGCAAAAACGGTCGCAAATTGTTCTAAAACATGACAGAAAGCCTTCCAAACTTCGGCCTGTCTTTCCTGTTCTACAGCTTCCATAGTAGCTATCAAATCTTGTAACTGCTTAGTTACTGCTCCTTCTTTTAGAAAGACATTCCACTTTTGCAAGAGATTTTCAGCCTTTTGTTTTCGACTGGCAAAGAGGGTTTCAAGAGGTGTTAAAATACGCAGACGAAGAGCATTTAAACGTTCCAGATTAAATTTTCCATGGTGGGATTTGGTAAAGATTTGCTGAAAGGATGGCAAGCCATTGATACCAAGATAGCGAAGATATTGTTCAAAAGCATCAATATCGGCCTGACTGCAGTCTGTATACAAACCTGTTCTAAGAAGGTTTATCAAATCCTCCTGACGGAAACGATAGCGTTTCAAAGCTAAAATAGACTCGACAAACTGTGTCAAGGGGTGGTGCGCCATGGATTCGCTTCTACCAAGATAGAAAGGAATCTGATACTGGTCAAAAATGGTTTTCAGCGATAACTGGTAAGAAGCTACATCCCCCAAGAGAATACGAAAATGCTTGTAGCTCAGGTCTGAGTTCTCATGTAATTTCTGACGAATGCTACGGGCTACCAACTCCAACTCCTCCTTTTGTGTCAAGCAAGACCAGATTTGTAAGTTTTCACGGTCTTTCTCATCGACATCCAAAGCGAGTTCTGAAAAGTCATAAGAAGACTCCAGCAAACGAGAGGCCTTGTCAAAACTATCCATCTTCTCATGAGTTTGAGAACAGTCCAGAGCAGGTGTTTGGTATTTAGAGGCTAGATGATGGAGAAACTCCACACTGGCTTGGTAGAGATTGCCCTCGCTAAAAGGGCTAGTATAGGCTTTCTTACTAGCATAAGCCCCAATGACAATCTCAACACCCTTGCAATGAAGTAAGTCCACAATTCGCTCTTCTTCGGCGGAAAAACGGGTAAATCCATCAATGACCAAGGCGATTTGAGTAAAATTACTGCTAACTTTGTTATTCTCAATAGCCTCTATCAAGTGGGACAACTGACTTCCCTGAGCCAACTGACCTTGATTGAGGTAGGCCGTTACCTTCTCAAAAATCAAGAGTAAATCGACCCTCTTTTCCTCATCCGTCAAACTCTCCAAGTCCAAAAAACTCATCTGAGCTTTGGTCATCTCGTGGTAAAGCTCAATCAACTGCTGGATAAATTGAGGATCTTGCTTGATAGCGCCATAAACACGTAAATCCTTAGGATCAAGTTCGGCAAGGCATTTGTAAAAGGCCATCCCAAGACCAATATCATCAAGACTGATCTTGGCAGGCAAATCATTCAAAATCAGGTAACGAGCCATTTGAGTAAAGCGCGTGACGGTAATCGCAAAAGAAGCCTGCTGGGACAAGCATTCCAGCACGGCGCGTTCCTTTTCAAAAGAAAGAGAGTTAGGAGCGATATAGAAGACTCGCTTGCCAGCAGCAACTAGCTCTTCTGCTTCTCTAGTTAGAACCTCGGTCAAAGAAGTCCGAATATCAGTATAAAGTAATTTCATCTCTGCCTCGTTGGAATTTTTCATTACCCTATATTATACCATGATTAGTCTCGTAAATCTGTTAAAATATTTAGGCCATCCTTTCTTTTATTCATCATCTGCTAAATCTGCTAGATCTTAAATACTTAATTTTACTTGTATTATAGATAGAATAAATCTGCCTACTGAAAATCACATAATGAAAAAAGCCTCGGTAACAAGGCTTTGAGTTTTATGATTGTTTCTTAGGTACGGAATACACTTCAATGTGTTGTCCTAGTACCTTGATGTCGACTGGTAGATTATCTGATTTATCGCCATCAACATCCGACTCTAATTCGATATCAGAAGAAATTTTAATAGTACGTGCCTTTATATATTCAATATTTTCATTCTCTACAAGATCTCCTTTTAACAAATCCGGAATCAAAGATAATTTAGAGAATATAGAAGCATCTTTCAAAATTAGAATATTTGCATATCCATCCTTGTTTTCTTCAAAGATTTTTTTATCTGCAAAATAATTTGTTAGAAGTACTAAAACATGACTTGCTTCCCCAAGGTAATTTCCATTTTCGGTTTCAACTTTAATGTTAAAGACTTGATCTGTCATGACAGACTTCATGGTATTAACTGCATAAGCCAAGATACCAAATTTCGTTTTATCTTCAATTTCAACATTATGAATGGCTTCAGGGAGAGACCCGATACTAAAGATATATCCAAAATAGTGACCATTTGCTTTTCCGATATCAATCTTATCAGTTAAATTGAAATCTAGTTCTTCAATAGCTCCGTCAATATCTTGATTGATTTCTAAAAGTTTTGTAATAAGGTTACCCGTACCACCTGGTATAATTCCCAGTTTAGGAATATAGTCCCTTTCAGCAATCCCTGAAATAACTTCATTGACTGTACCATCTCCACCAAAAACTAGAATTGATTCATATCTTTCTCTAGCAGCTTCTTCTGCGAAATTTGTAGCATCTTTGGCTTTTTGAGTAATTTTAGTTTCCACATCATCAAAATACTCTCTTGCTTTATTCTCCAGCTTCTCTTTGTAATCTAAAGCTTTTTCTCCTCCAGAAGTTGGATTGATAATTAGCATTATTTTTTTCACTCTGTATTTTCTCCTTAAAATTGAAATAGAAAGGTTATTCTCGATGAAAATCAAAGCGTAAACTAGGGAACTAGCCGTAGGCTACTCACGACACTGTTTTGAGTCTGTATATTAGCCTGACGTGGTTTAAAAAGATTTTCTAAGAGTATTAACCTGATGACACATGATATTTGCGTATATTGCTATTATACAATGAAATGTTAAAAAATAGAAATAAATTGCTTTTAATATCAGTTTTTATCTCATATTAAAAAATGATCTATTTTTTACTAGTATGTTGTTCTTAATCATCCAAACTAGTCTCTCTCCTCCACACGATGGAATATAGTTCGTAGATATTATTGCTATTTTCTAGTTCTGGATAAAGATAAAACTCACTTGAAAGAAGATTTTCCCCATATATAAGTCAGTCTTTGTCTGACTAGCTACTAGCAAATAGATGAGTTAATGTTTATTGTCTATTTGTGAAGATGAAAATACTTCAGAGGCAGGCACAGATAAGGATGAAAAAACTTAATTTTTAAGAGAATATGAAATAATACTCAATCAAAATCAAATAGCAAACTAGAAAGCTAGCTACAGCTTGCTTAAAGCAGGACTTTGAGGTTACATATCAAACTAACGGGTCAGCTCAAGACACTGTTTTGAATTTGTAGATTAGACTGACATGCTTTGAAGAAATTTTCGAAGAGGATGAATATCTCTATAATAAAAGGCATATTATCAAGTGTTTTTGACACCTGATAACATGCACTTTTCTGATTTTAAAGATTTTTCTCCAACTTTATTATCATTTAAGATAAGACGCTTCCATCATGTTTTGCATCATCATCAACAAACTGTTCTTTTACCAAATCCTTTATATCACTTTTGATACTCTTAGTATCTATAATAGAATCTTCACCTAGTTGGTGAAATGTCGCTTTATCTCTAATAGTATATTCTTGTTCATCGTCATATTTTTTGGTTATCAATCGAATCATCTTTCGTCTTAAAGATTTTTCCCCTTTGATGTTTCCTCTTTCTTTTATCCATGCCACTGCTAAAATGACCAGCATTAGACAACCGACATAACCTAAAAGAGGATACATAATGGAGACTAATTCTTTAAATCCCATAAAAGATAAACCATATCCTATAGCGACCGTAGCAATTAGAATAGGGTAAAAGCGCTTCGGTTTGTTTGAAGAGAAACGTTTTGCCAAGGCATAAAATAAACTGAAAGCTGTATTAAAAATAAGTCCAAAAATAATTAGAGCATACAGTAAAGAAAATAGAGGATGAATTTGCTCCGCAATTGTTAACATAGGAATATCAACAGTTGAAACAAGTTTTATATTGGCGTATAAAATACCAGTTGCTACGGTAATAATCAAACTAACTACAAGTCCACCTAAGAGACCACTTTTTTCCGCAACACCAATTCTCATGACAGAACCTCCTAAGACAAATGCCATGGATACACCAGTCATAACAGTTAGTGCGAAATAATTTAGTAAAGAAACCCAGACATTGGGCATCGGAGAAGAAAGTGTAGCTGTGATTGCTTCTAATTCTTCAAAATCAAAACTTTTCCCTACGAAAGTATGTACTGCCATAATGATAATCATGACAAAGACCAAAGGAGTAAATATCCCAAGAACGCTGGTAATCTTTTCAAAATTAAGAAAACTGACAATAATGACCAAGATAGCACAAATCAATCCTCCCAACCAAAATGGCAAACCAAATTGTTGGTTAAGGTTTGAACCAGCCCCAGCAATCATAACAAAACCAATTACAAAGCAGGAAACAATTAAAGCAAAATCAAGAATCTTATTAGTAATAGGCCCGGCAATTTGGGAAAGAACTTCAAAATGATCATTTGAACGGAAATAGCTTCCTAAGGTAATGATAATTTTACCAAAAATAATACTTATGATTCCAAGAACAATCGTTCCAATGATACCCCATTTACCAAAACTAACAAAGTATTGCATTAAATCTTGGCCTGAAGATAATCCAGCACCAATAACAACACCGACATAAGCTAATGCTATATTTAAAATACGTTTTAACACTATTTTCTCCTAACCGTTATCACTACAATCAATGACTGTCTATTTAGTATACTATTTTCTTATATTATTGTCAAAAATATAGGTATTAGAACCCTGTACATAGAAATATTTCTGCACGATATAGCAAGATAACACAAGGACTAGTCAGCTACTAATCAAACTTTTATAGTTCTCAATTGTTTGGAGATATTGGCTAGTCTTATGTTAGATAAATATCACAAAGATAGCAATACATTAGACATCCATACAACATTCAACCGATACATTCCAGATGATGACGGTACTAAGACTTTTGCAAGCTTCAGGATAACACACCTCACAAAAAGAGAGATTGAAATACTTGATAAAATGATTGAATTAAATCGTCTAAGCGAAACAACCGATAAGAATTGGCATAAAAGTGACCGCATCTTTGTTACAAATACGGGAAAGCCCGTTCATAGCTCCATCCTAAGCAAGTCTCTCCAGCGAGCAAATGAACGCCTAAAGAAACCAATTCCTAAACATCTATCACCTCACATCTTCAGACATACTACTATCAGCATTTTAGCAGAAAATAAAATTCCGCTAAAAACAATCATGGATAGGGTTGGACATTCTGATTCTGATGTTACTAATTCCATCTATACTCACGTCACGAAGAACATGAAAGATGAAGCAATCAATGTACTGGATAAAGTTATGAAAAAGATTTTTTAAAAAGTTTTGCCCATTTTTTGCCCCCTAAATACAAAAATAGCCCTTCGGATAAAATCCGAGGGGCTAGAAACGTTGTTAAATCAACGGCCGAACTTTTGAATTTCAAGGTTCGGGATAAAATAGTTCACTGAACTATTTTATTTTTTAAGGTTGTAGAATGATTTCAATCCACGGTATTCAGCTACTTCACCAAGTTGGTCTTCGATACGAAGCAATTGGTTGTATTTAGCGATACGGTCTGTACGTGAAAGTGAACCAGTCTTGATTTGTCCTGCGTTAGTTGCAACTGCGATGTCAGCGATTGTTGAATCTTCAGTTTCACCTGAACGGTGTGATACAACGGCAGTGTAACCAGCTTCTTTCGCCATTTCGATAGCGTCGAATGTTTCAGTAAGAGTACCAATTTGGTTAACTTTGATAAGGATTGAGTTAGCAGCACCTTCTGCAATACCTTTTTCAAGGTAAGAAGTGTTTGTTACGAAGAAGTCGTCACCAACCAATTGAACTTTACCACCAAGACGTTCAGTAAGAGCTTTCCAACCGTCCCAGTCATTTTCATCCATACCATCTTCGATAGTGATGATTGGGTATTTGTTTACCAATTCTTCAAGGTAGTCGATTTGTTCTGCAGCAGTACGTACAGCTGCTCCTTCACCTTCGAATTTAGTGTAGTCGTAAACTTTACGTTCTTTATCGTAAAATTCTGATGAAGCACAGTCAAATCCGATAAATACGTCTTTACCAGGAACATATCCAGCAGCTTCGATCGCAGCAAGGATAGTTTCAACACCATCTTCAGTTCCTTCGAAACGAGGAGCGAATCCACCTTCGTCACCTACGGCTGTTTCCAAACCACGAGATTTAAGGATTTTCTTAAGAGCATGGAAGATTTCAGCACCCCAACGAAGAGCTTCTTTGAATGATGGCGCACCAGCAGGTACGATCATGAATTCTTGGAAAGCGATTGGAGCGTCAGAGTGAGAACCACCGTTGATGATGTTCATCATTGGAGTTGGAAGAACTTTAGTGTTGAATCCACCAAGGTAGCTGTAAAGTGGGATTTCAAGGTAGTCAGCAGCAGCACGAGCTACAGCGATAGACACACCAAGGATTGCGTTTGCACCCAATTTACCTTTGTTAGGAGTACCGTCAAGTGCGATCATAGCACGGTCGATAGCTTGTTGATCACGTACATCGTAGCCGATGATAGCTTCAGCAATGATGTTGTTTACGTTGTCAACAGCTTTTTGTGTACCAAGACCACCGTAACGAGATTTGTCACCGTCGCGAAGTTCAACTGCTTCGTGTTCACCAGTAGAAGCTCCTGATGGAACCATACCACGTCCGAAAGCACCTGATTCAGTGTAAACTTCTACTTCAAGTGTTGGGTTACCGCGTGAGTCTAGGACTTCGCGAGCGTAAACATCAGTAATAATTGACATTTTTTACTCTCCTTATGAGTTAAATTTTTTACACCTCTATAATACCTTAAAACACCTCCTTTTTCAAGAAAAAACGTTATCTTTGTGCAAATTTTCCTTAACTTTATAAAGTAATCGCTTTCTTTTGTCTGTTTTATTCTAACTTTTATGATATACTGTTTTCATGACAGATTTATCAAAACAATTACTTGAAAAAGCTCATGGTGGGCCAAAATTAAATCCGGATGAGCAAAGACGCTATCTTGGTACCTTTGAGGAAAGAGTTCTTGGATATGCAGATATTGACACAGCAAATAGCCCTCAGTTAGAAAAAGGATTTTTATCTATTTTAGAAAACCTTCAGGAAAAAGCAGAGCCACTATTTGTAAAGATTTCACCAACTATCGAATTTGACAAACAAGTTTTCTACTTAAAAGAAGCAAAAGAAACTGATAATCAAGCCACCATAGTATCTGAAGAGCACACTTCTTCTCCTTTTGGCCTGGTTATCCATAGCAATGCACCAGTTCAAGTAGAAGAAAAGGATCTTCGACTTGCTTTTGCAAAGCTTTGGGAAGTTAAAAAGGAAGAACCAACCAAAACATCCTTCTGGAAGAAATGGTTTGGCTAAATCTTGTGCATATTTAATAAGTGCCCGATATTGGCTGCAGTGCGCTCCAGATAGAGACTGGCATTTTTCAAACTATCTTCTAAAGGTTCACATTTCTCCAAAATTGAAAAGGCCACTTGAATATTTTCAAATGGTAAGGGAGGTAAATCCTCAGCAAGACTACCGCAAATAGCAATAGCAGGAACTCCAACAGGGGTTCTTTTTGCTACACCAATAGGCGCTTTACCTGCTAAGCTTTGACGATCTAGCCTTCCTTCTCCTACAACAACCAAGTCAGCATCTGAAACTTTCTTATCAAAGTTGATTAAGTTCAAGCAGGTATCAATTCCAGACACGATATTTGCCTGAGCAAAGGCACACAAACCAGCAGCAATGCCTCCACCAGCTCCTGCTCCTTTAATTTGCAATGTTGCAGGTGAGAATTTTTTATAAAAATCTTGGATTGCATGATCTACGACTGCAAACATAGTAGGATCTAGGCCTTTTTGTTTGCCAAAAATGTAGGTCGCACCTTGATGACCACATAAGGGACTCACGACATCTGCTAAAATACGAATTTGCACATCTTCAGGAATTTCATAGCGATTTTCTGTTGAGACAGAAGCTAAGTTTAGTAAGGATTGACCACAAGCGGGCAAGACATTTCCATCCCTATCATAAAATTGATAACCTAAACCAGCAGCAATCCCAATACCTCCATCATTACTGGCCGTGCCACCCACTCCGATATAGATATCTTTAATCCCTTGAGCAATGAGATGACGAATCAACTCTCCAATACCACAAGTTTGGATTCGCAGTGGATTTCGTTGCTCTAGCGGAATCTTTTCAAGGCCAACCAAGTCAGCTACTTCAAATAGGGCTAATTCCCCTTTTTGAAAATAGCTCATAGCTTCTTTTTGGCCAAAAGGGCCTGTCACTTGGAACCATTTTTCTTCTAGGTCAAGAGAATGTCGGATAGCATCTACAGTACCTTCTCCACCATCACCAACAGGGCAGAGAAGACATTCTATATCTGCTATCGATTGTTGGAAGCCTCTTTTAATAGCTTCAGCCACCTGTTGAGCAGACAAGCTTTCCTTAAACGAATCTGGTGCAATTACAATCTTCATATTTTCCCTCATTCTAAACAGTCAATCAAAGGTAGAACTTCTAAAAAATCCCTCTTGTCAACATGATTTGGTATTTCTTTTTTGAGTACTTCTTTTGCACAAAAGGCGATTCCTAGTCCCGCTGACTTCAACATCAATAAATCATTGGCCCCATCACCGATTGCAATCGTTCTTTCTTTAGAAAGTTTTAGTTCCTCTCTCCATTGTCCCATAGTCTCTTTTTTAACCTCGGGACTAATAATTTGTCCAACTAATTTCCCTGTTAGAAAGCCACCTTTGACTTCAAGTTGGTTGGCAGAGAAATAGGCAATTCCAAGAGATTTTGCCAATCTTTCAACTATTGGTGTAAAGCCACCGGACACCAGACCAACTAGGATACCATTCTTTTGGAGAATGGAGATGAATTCCTGGGCATTTGGCGATAGATGAATAGTGTTGAAGACTTTATCAAAAACCGAAACAGGAAGACCTTCCAAGAAGGACACTCTGTCTCGTAAACTGCTTTCAAAGTCCAACTCTCCTCGCATTGCCTGACTTGTAATCTGCGAAATTTCCTCCTCACAACCTGCCTCTCTACCCAACAAATCAATCACTTCTTCTAGGATTAAGGTGCCGTCAACATCCATGACACACAAGCCTTTTACTTGAGACATCAGTTCTCCTCTCTAAACAGCCTAAAAATCGTATGAAGTCATCATACGATTTTATCTATTAATTAACTAAACTATGGTACAAGTCAAGATATGACCTGCAGGCTGTATCCCATGAGAAATCACACGCCATAGCTTGTTTTTGTAGGTTTCTCCAAACATCAGGATGGTTTCTATACAAGTCCAATGCTGTTTGGAAAGTCCAATTTAACCAGTAAGGAGATAGATTGTCGAAGCTAAAGCCAGTACCGCTTCCTTCGATTGGATTGAAAGCACGAACGGTATCTCGCAAGCCACCAACTTCATGAACCAATGGCAAGGTTCCGTAGCGCATCGCCATCATTTGAGACAAGCCACACGGTTCAAAACGACTTGGCATGAGGAAGAGATCACAAGCGGCGTAGATTTCTTGAGCTAGTTTGACATCAAAAGTGATATTTGCTGATAGCTTGTCAGGATAAACTTGAGCAAACCATGAGAAAGAGTGCTCAAAGGCTGGATCGCCAGTTCCCAAAAGAACAATCTGAACATCATTTTGCAAGATATGGTGCAGACTTTCGACCACCACATCAAAACCTTTTTGACGTGTCAAACGAGAAACAATTCCCACCAGTGGAACGTCAGCTCTAACTGGCAAGCCAACTCTTTCTTGCAATTTTGCCTTATTTTTGGCTTTTCCAGACAAATCTTCCTGATTGAAATGATAGTCTAAATGAGCATCAGTCTCCGGATTATAAATATCCGTATCAATCCCATTCACGATACCAGATACTTTACCAGACTCCATTCGAAGAATCTGATCCAAGTTACATCCGAACTGACTGGTCATAATTTCATGAGCATAACTAGGTGAAACGGTTGAAACACGGTCAGCATAAAGAATACCAGCCTTCATCCAGTTCAGACAGTTGTTCCAGCGAAGGGTACCATCAGCATAACGCTCAAAGCCAACTCCAAACAAATCCCATAACATTCCTTCTGAAAATTGTCCTTGGAATTCCAAATTATGAATGGTTAAAACAGTTTTTATTCCTTGATAGGCTTGAATCCAACGGTATTTTTCCTTTAACAAGAAAGGAATCATAGCTGTATGGTAGTCATGAGCATGGAGAAGATCAGGGATAAAGTCAATTCTTTCCATAGCCTCAATGGCAGCAAGTTGGAAAAAGGCAAAGCGCTCTCCGTCATCAAAATCACCGTAAACATGACCACGGAAGAAATAATATTGGCTGTCAATAAAGTAGAAGGTTACACCGTTTAAGACGGTTTTCTTAATCCCACAGTACTGTCTGCGCCAACCGACGCTCACCTCAAAATGAAGAACATCTTCAATCTGATTTCCAAATTTAGCCTCTACCATGTCATAGTAGGGTAAAATCACTGCAACTTCATGTCCCGCTTTTACCAGTGATTTAGGAAGAGCGCCAATGACGTCTCCCAAACCACCTGTTTTTGAAAAGGGTGCACCCTCTGCTGCTACAAATAAAATTTTCATGAATGAATATCCTCTGTTACTTTGCTACCTTTCTTAACGACAACTGGATGTTCTGCCGTTCCTCGAATCACAACACCAGGCTCAACTTCAACACCCTTGTCCAAGATAGCATATTCGACCTGAGCACCTTCTCCAATCACAACGCGAGGGAAGAGTAGGCTATCTTTAACCAAGCTATCCTTGTGAACATGAGTATTACGTGATAGAACAGAATTAGCCACTTGACCTTCAATGATACTACCAGACGCAAACTGAGAAGTGCTTACTTTAGATGTGTTAGCATAGTAAGTTGGTTCTTCGTTTTTGACCTTTGTATAAATCTTTTGGTTTGGTGAGAAAAGAGAGTAGAATTTTTGCGATTCAAGCATATCTTTATTAGCTTGGTAATAAGACTCTACAGAGTGAATATTTGCCAGATAACCTGTGTACTCGTAGGCGAAAGCCCCTTCTTTAGTAGCTAAATCACGTAAAACATAGCGCAACTTCTCTGGATGTTCTTTTTTAGCTTCTTCTTCCAATCGTTCAATCAACCAAGGTGTATCAACGACAAAGATATCTGTAGACATATTGAACGTTTCAGATGTTGACTTGCTATCAAAGAGTTTATGAGAACGAACATGGTCTGTTTCATCTACTTCCAAGATTGCGTTCACTTCTGAAATATCTTTCTTAGGAAGTTTCTTATAAACAACTGTAATAGGCCCCTTCGTTGTGTTATGAAGGTGGAAAACTTGGTTCAAATCAATATTAATCAAAACATCACAGTTGAGTGAAACTGTTTGGTTTGAGCCAGAACGTTTTAAATAGGTGAGCAGCTGCTGGTAGTATTCTTTTCCAACTGTGCTACTTTCTACACGGGTATTGTAAATTCCTAGATAGTAATGGCTAAGAAGGGTTGATAAGCCCCACTCGCGTCCTGAACGAATATGGTCAAAGACTGAGCTGATATTATCCTGCTGGAAAATACCAAAGACACTACGAACACCTGCATTAGCAAGACTAGAAAGCGGGAAGTCAATCAAACGATATTTCCCACCAAATGGCAAACTTGCTACTGGACGGTGGTCCGTCAATGTCGACATATCATGAAAACCAACTGTATTTCCTAAAATGGCAGAATATTTATCAATCTTCATCTGTTGCTACCCCCACTACTTCATTATATCCTACAACTTGTACTTCATCTGTTCCATCAATTTCGACACCGTCAGAAATAATCGCACCTTCACCAATAATGGCACGTTTAATCTTAGCTCCTTGACCAATGATAGCTCCACTCATGATAACTGAATCAACAACTTCCGCTCCTTCGCGAACTTGCGCGCCTGTTGAAAGGATAGAATGTTTAACAGTTCCATCAACGAAACATCCGTCTACAACTAATGAGTCTTCCACATCAGCATTTGCCCCAAGGAAGTTTGGTGGTGAAATTAAGTTTCTTGAGTAAATCTTCCATTGACGGTTACGGCTGTCCAAGGCATTCTCTGGAGAAATGTACTCCATGTTCGCTTCCCAAAGCGACTCAATCGTACCAACATCTTTCCAGTAACCTTTAAATTCATAGGCATAGACACTTTCACCTGACTCAAGGTAATTTGGAATGACATTCTTACCAAAATCTGACATATCTACATTGCTCTTTTCAGCAGCAACAAGCATATTGCGCAGACGTTGCCAATCAAAGATGTAAATACCCATAGAAGCCTTTGTAGATTTAGGTTGAGCTGGTTTTTCTTCAAATTCAACAATGCGGTTATTGGCATCTGTGTTCATAATACCAAAACGGCTAGCTTCTTTCAGAGGAACATCAAGAACTGCTACTGTCAAACTAGCATTATTATCCTTGTGAGACTGGAGCATATCATCATAGTCCATTTTGTAGATGTGGTCCCCAGACAAAATCAAGACATACTCAGGATTGACACTGTCGATATAGTCGATATTTTGGTAAATAGCGTGGCTAGTCCCTTCGAACCAACGATTTCCTTCACTTGCAGAATAAGGTTGAAGAATAGAAACACCAGAATTGATACCGTCTAGTCCCCAACTTGAACCGTTTCCAATATGATTGTTAAGAGCAAGTGGTTGGTACTGTGTAATGACCCCAACATTATGAATCCCTGAGTTGGCACAGTTTGATAGGGCAAAGTCAATGATACGGTAGCGCCCACCAAATTGCACAGCTGGTTTTGCGATGCTTTGAGTGAGTTTACCGAGACGAGTTCCTTGCCCACCAGCAAGAATCAAAGCTAACATTTCATTCTTCATTTTCTACTCCTTTTTGGTTTTTACTTGTGACGGTTTTTGCAGATTTCAATCGGCGTTTGATTTTCCAAACACTAGCTCCCATAGCCGGTAGGGTAAAGGTCAAGGTCTGCTCATAATCTTTCCATAGTCCTTCTTGCGTTTGAACAGTTTGATTATGTTCTTTCCAAACGCCTCCCCACTCTTCCAACTCAGTATTCCAGATTTCTTCATAAATCCCTGCAACAGGCAGACCGATTGTAAAATCTCTTCGTTCAACAGGTGCCATATTAAAGACGCAGACTAGCATGTCGCCCTTCTTACCCTTACGGATGAAGGAAAGAACACTCTGGTCTCGATTATCTGCGTCGATAATTTCAATACCATCATAGCTGGTATCGATTTCCCACAGACAGCGGTTGTCTTTGTAAAACTGGTTTAGCTGAGAAGTGAAATACTTCATCTTAGCATTCATTGGGTCTTCTAGGTTAGACCATTCCAACTGTTCTTCGGATTTCCATTCTAGGAATTGACCGTATTCGCTACCCATGAAGAGCAATTTCTTACCAGGGTGACAAATTTGGTACGTATAGAGATTGCGCAAGCCTGCGAATTGATTGTAACGATCTCCCCACATCTTATGCATCATACTCTTCTTACCATGAACCACTTCATCGTGCGAGAATGGCAAGAGATAGTTTTCATTGAAAACATACATAAAGCTGAAAGTCACCAAATTAAAGTCATATTTACGGTAAATAGGATCTTCTTCGTAGAAACGGAGGATATCATTCATCCAGCCCATGTTCCATTTGTAGTCAAATCCTAGGCCACCAAGCTCTTTCATTCCCGTAATCTTGGTTGCAGACGAACTTTCTTCTGCAATCATCATCACATCTGGATATTCTAACTTAATAATGTCATTCAAGCGTTGAAGGAAATAATAACCTTCATAGTTGAGATTTCCCCCATCTTTGTTAGGTGTCCATGGAGCATCATCATAGTCCAAATAAAGCATGTTGCTAACAGCATCCACACGAATACCATCCAAATGATAGACATCGATCCAATGCTTAATACAAGAAATCAAGAAGGACTGGACTTCATTTTTTCCAAGGTCAAAATTGAGAGCGCCCCAACCATAGTTATGAGCCTTATTATGGTCTTGGTACTCAAAAGTCGGTGTCCCATCATAATAGGCTAAGGCATCATCATTGATGGTAAAGTGACCAGGTACCCAGTCTACAATAACCCCAATATTATGGATATGACACTCCTCGACAAAATCTTGAAACTCCTCTGGTCGGCCATAAGCATGCTCTAAAGCGAAGTAACCCATAAGCTGATACCCCCAACTCAAACCTAGTGGATGGGACATCAAGGGCATAAACTCAATATGAGTATAGTTCATTTCAACGAGATAAGGAATGAGTTCATCCTTGAGCTGGGCAAAACTATAAGGACTACCATCAGGATTTCTTTTCCATGAGCCAGCGTGAACTTCATAGATATTGACAGGACGTTCAGCAAAGCCCCAACGTTTTCTTCGTGCCAGCCAAAGTCCATCCCTCCATTTCTTCTCAGGAAGCTCTGTTACGATTGCCCCTGTTCCTGGACGCGCCTCATATCTGACAGCAAAAGGGTCAATCTTCATCAGTTGATGACCATTTTGACGTGTGACATGATATTTGTAAATATGCCCTTCTTGAGCCATATTGGTAAAGACTTCCCAGACCCCAAAGTCATTTCTTACCATTGGAATCTGACCCTCAATCCAGTTGGTAAAATCCCCCACCAAGTGGACAGCCTGAGCATTAGGTGCCCAAACACGGAAAGTATAGCCATACTCTCCATTCACTTGCTCTTTATGTGCTCCTAGATAATGCTGAAGGTGAAAATTCTCTCCTGTCATAAAGGTGCGCAAAGCTTCTCTTTTATCCATAATACCCCCTCTTTTCTGTAAGCGTTTTCTATGTTTTTATTATACTACCTTTTTAGAGAAGATTCAAGTAAATTACTATACTTATTTAAAATTATTTTGAAAATCTACAAAAAGTTCACTTTCTCGTTCAATTGTAAAGCAATATTTTTTCAAAAAAATGTGAAAACGCCTTTCTTTTCTCTACTATAATACCAAAAAGTTCGTATTTTTGCTACCAATATTATTTTTTATAGCAAAAAATAAAACCAGGAAAACAATTTCCTGATTTTACACGTTTGATGAAAATATTTATCAAATTTTCTATACAAGTGAGTTATCAGCTAAGTTCTTTCTATTCGTTCATTTCCAATGATGTGTTAGAATAGCGAGATAGATGGTCTTTATAAAACACTCAAGACAGCTAGACTAATATCGTCTAACACATTGTCTTCTTTTGAACGACTATTGGTTACCAACATAGCTAAATTTCCTGCATTTTCAAATGGATAGGGTTCTGATTTAGCATTCACAACCACCAAGAGATGTTCTTTGCCGTGAACTTCATAGATAAGGCAGCCGCTATGTTCAATCGCAGAATGCACAAAGACATGATGGTAAATTTCATCATAGCTAGAGTAAGAAAAGGCACCAGTTTTTGTCTTCAATCGGATGACTTGACGGATAAACTCAATACTATCTTGACGCTCATTGATCAAATCCCAGTTGACTTGGTTCACACTGTCAGGAGCATTATAGCTATTCATCGCACGCTCTCTATCATCATGGGTCAACTCACCATTCTCACCAGTCGCAACCAGTTTGGTACGACCAAATTCTTGACCGATTTCCATAAAGGCCATTCCTTGCATGAGCAGATTCATGGCTGTGGCTGTCTCAACCTTGCGCATGATTTGTTCTGAACTTTGGTCTGGATGAAGGGTTGCCAATAAATCGTGAAGATTGTAATTGTCATGGGCTTCCACATAGTTAAGCACCTGATTTGGATGTGTATAGGTTCCTAATTCACGACTTCCTAGGATTGCTTTAGCTAGAATTGGCTCTGTCGCAGCACCACTGACAAAACCTGATTTGATAGCACCGTAAACTTCTCCACCTTTGACAGCATCACGCTGATTGTCATTAAAGAAACCAATATTTGGCATTTCGTAGGCGTTGTCTTTCTTAGCCTTATCATAAGGGGCAAGACCTGTTCCCATATCCCAACCTTCTCCATAGAGGATAATGTTAGGGTCAATTTCATCCAAACTCTGACGAATCATCTGCATGGTCTTGACATCATGAATCCCCATCAAGTCAAAACGGAATCCGTCAATATTGTATTCCTGCACCCAGTATAGAAGAGAATCAATCATATACTTGCGAAACATTTCGTGTTCACTGGCTGTTTCATTTCCAACACCCGTTCCATTCTGGAAGGTACCGTCTGGATTCATACGATAATAGTAATCAGGGACAGTTGTTTGGAAAGGTGCATCAACAACTGAAAAGGTATGGTTATAGACCACATCCATAATGACACCAATACCCGCATCGTGGTAAGCTTGAACCATGGTCTTCAAATCGCGAATGACCTGAGCTGGATCATCTGGATTAGTTGAAAAACTAGTTTCTGGCGCGTTATAGTTTTGTGGGTCATAACCCCAGTTGTAGGTCACATTCCCGTCCTCATCGTATTCTTTGTGACGGTCTGCAATTGGTTGCAACTGAACATAATTGTAGCCCAACTTCTTGATATGATCAAAAGCAGTTGACTGACCGTACTGGTTAACCGTTCCAGTCTGAGCAGCACCCAAGAACGTTCCTCGAAGATGTTCATCCACACCTGAGGTCGGTGATTGGGTCAAATCACGAATATGCATTTCACAAATAACTGCCTTACATGGATTTTCCAAACGCCAAGCAGCATCAGAACCATGCTTGACCTCGAAATTTTCGACTTGTTTTTCTGCATGGCTCAGAATAGCAGAACGTTTGCCATCAGGGCTGGTCGCTATTGTATAAGGATCACGTGTCAGTGTTTCGTGATGAGGGAATTGGACTTGATACTGATAAGCCTTACCAGTCAAATCTTCCTCAACATCCAAACTCCAGACCCCAATAGTATTGTCCTTATGGTTATAAGAGTAGCGATTACCTCTCTCCATATCAAAAGTCTTCCAAACAGGCGCATCATTAGCAGCTGATTCATAAACAACCACCTGCACTTCTGTCGCTGTTGGTGACCAGAGGGAAAAATGAGCCTGATTGTCCTCTACATGGCAACCCAATTCCCCTTGGTAACCCCAATGATGGTCAAAACTAGCGCTGTTAATGGCCTTATCAAAGGCAAAAGGATTTTGATTTTTATAGAAAGGACTGGCAATAGCAGGATTTTCAGAGTAATAAATCCGATCATCGCCTTCCAAAATCCAGACCTCTGTTAAGAGGGGATAGTGATTAAAACGGATAGCATATTCTTTACTGATTTGGCCGGTATGAACCACAAAATTCAAGCTTTCTAAGGGATGAACACTTGGGTGTTCAAAGCTAAATAAGGCACCAAAATAATCTTCTTGGTAAGTTAGTAAATCAATTCGTTGATCCTGGCTTTTTACAAAAGAGCAAGTGTCATATTCACCATTCTTGCGATGGTAATGAATGCGCATAGGGTAGGTATACATTTTTATTTTTCCTTTTTATTTTATTTCTGTTTCACTAATAAATTCTTGACCGATTTTGTCCCGATTAACAAATATTGTCATTCTATCTAAACTCTATTTTTAAAAGATCATTACAAACTTTCTAGCCATGCCTCGTCTCTAACCTCAATACCAAGTTCTTGTGCCTTTTGAAGTTTACTTCCAGCATCTGCTCCTGCCACGACGAGGTCGGTCTTTTTAGACACACTGCCTGTTACCTTGGCACCCAGACTTTCGAGTTTACTTTTGGCTTCTGAGCGCTTGAGACGTTCCAATTTTCCAGTCAATACCACGGTCAAACCTGACAAGGCTGCATCCGCTACTACTGTCTGACCTTTATAGTCCAGATTGACCCCAGCTTCTTTTAATTCTCTGAGAAGAATTTCAGAGCCTTCTGTAGCAAAGTAAGTCTGAAGACTCTTGGCAATCACACCACCCAGGCTTTCAATACTAGCCACTTCCTCTGGATCTGCCTGAGCCAGATTTTCGATTGAGAGAAAATGTTGAAGTAAAAGCTGACTGGCCTTACTGCCGACATGGCGAATCCCTAGTCCAAACAAGAGTTTTTCAGCAGAGTTTTCCTTAGATGCTTGAATGGCTTGATACAATTTAGCAGCGGACTTTTCCTTGACCCCCTCTAAAAGGAGAAAATCTTCCTCTTGCAAACGGTAAATATCCGCTACATCCTTGACTAGATTGGCAGCAAAGAGCTTCTCAACAATAGATGGACCAAGGCCTGTAATATTCATGGCATCTCGAGAAGCAAAGTGGATCAAACCTTCCATGATTTGGGCAGGGCAACGCGGATTGATACAACGGAGAGCCACTTCATCTTCAAAGTGCAACAAATCAGAATTACAACTTGGACAGTTTGTAGGGATATCCAGTTTCTCTTCAGAAACCCGTTTGGACTCTACCACTCGTAAAACAGCAGGGATGATGTCACCAGCCTTATAGACGATAACCGTGTCGTCTTTGCGGATATCTTTTTCAGCAATATAATCCACATTGTGCAGGGTCGCACGGCTAACAGTTGTTCCAGCTAGTTGAACAGGGGTTAGATTTGCAGTTGGGGTTACAACACCCGTACGGCCAACTGTCCAATCAACTGATAAGAGTTGAGCTTCTTTTTCTTCAGCTGGGAACTTGTAAGCCACTGCCCACTTTGGAGCCTTAACAGTAAAACCAAGTTCTTCTTGGTCTGCTAGGTCGTTGACCTTAATTACCACTCCATCGATATCATAAGGCAGATTGTCCCGTTCCTCTCCTACTTCTTGAATAAAATTCCAAATCTCATCCATGCTTTCAGCCAGAATTCGTTTAGAATTGACTACAAAACCAAGTTGTTCTAGGTGCTTCAAAACCTTTTCTTGGCTGTCACGAGTTGAAGGGCTGGCTTCTTGATAGAGGAAAGTCGCAAGATTACGCTTGGCAACTACTGCTGTATCCAGCTGACGTAGTGTGCCTGCCGCCGCATTACGGGGATTGGCAAATTCAGGCTCTCCATTTTCTTGGCGAGCTTGATTAACCTGGTCAAAAGAAGCGCGTGGCATATAACATTCCCCACGAACTGTGATATCTAGTTCTTCTGGCAAAGTTAAAGGAATGTCTTTAACACGCTTAAGATTTTCTGTGATGTTCTCCCCAACAGAACCGTCTCCACGTGTTGCACCTGCAACTAAAATCCCCTTTTCATACGTCAGCGAGATAGATAAGCCATCGATTTTCAGCTCACAAATATAGGTTGGATGAGCCACTTCCTTACGAACACGCGCATCAAAAGCTTCAAGCTCCTCACGTGAAAAAGCATCCTGCAAACTATAAAGAGGATACTGATGACTGTATTTTTCAAAACCATCTAAAACCTTGCCACCAACACGATGGGTCGGACTGTCTGCTAATACTTGATCTGGATAGGCAGCCTCCAACTCAACCAACTCACGGTAAAGGCGGTCATACTCACTGTCTGAAACCGAGGGATTATCGCTAGTATAGTACTCAGTCGCATAGCGATTGAGCAAGGCGACTAACTCATTCATTCTTTTATTCATAAGACCATTTTACCATAAAACAAGCCCTCCTCACAAACGAGAAGGGCGGAAAAAATACTTAGATTGGAATTATTTTTAAAACTCAAACAGACTTATGTCTCTTTTTCAAAATGAGTCCGAACATATCCGAGAGCTAAGAAAGATAAGGCTACAACTCCAAGTCCAATAATCAAGAAAGAAGAGAGATGTACACTTGGCAAGACTGTCATAAATCCTTTTGCAATAGGCATAAATAGAATAGCTAAGGTAAAAATTGTACTCAGTACTCTCCCAAGAAATTCGCTCTCAACCTTGGTTTGTACTTGAGTAAAAAAGTGAATATTAAAAATCGTCATAAACAATTCACAAACTAAATTTCCAGAAAAGGAAAGAAAAGTTGGCAGTGGTAATCCCATCATAAAAACTCCGACACCTGTCAAAGCTAGTAAAATCAAAAGATTATAAACATTAGCTTTAATTTTACTAGCTAGAAGAGCCCCAATGATGGAACCAATAGCCCCCATAGTTAAAATACTTGCATAGGCTCCTTCTGACCCGTAAAGCTGATTCGAAAAGGGGAGGAGAAATTCAAAAGCGGCAAAAAAGAAATTAACGCTGGAAGCTACCAGCAAAAGGAAGAAAATTTCTTGCTGATGCCAGATATAGTGTAACCCATCCTTGATATCTACAAAAATATCTCTCCCAGTAAAAGCCTTTTTCTCTTGAACTTTTGCTTCCTCTTTTGGAAGAAAAGCCACTAGAACAAAAGCAATGAAAAAAGTCAGCGAGTCTAGCAGTAGCGTCATATGGAGACTTGTAAACTGTAAAACAAGGAAGGAAAGAACAGGAGAGCTAACACCTACAACCTGCAAAACCAGCTCTAAGCGAGAGTTATAGATCACAATCTCATCTTTCTCAACAACCTCAGTTATAATAGCTTTATTTGCCGGTCTAGAAAAGGCAAAAGCAATCGCCTGCACAATATTAGCCCCAATCAAAGCTCCAATCATCCAGCTGTCATTCCTTATGAAAGAAATAGCCAGACAAAGAATCCCACAAACAAGGTCTGTCACCATTAAAATCTTACGACGAGAAAATCGGTCTGAAATGACTCCACCAAAAGGATTTACGAGAATAGATGTGAAGAGTTCAGAAATCTGATACATTCCTAAAACTGTCTGTCCGATAGTCCCTATGGAAGCCAACCAGACACTATTTCCATAATCATAGAGCATATTCCCTATCTTGTTAACAGCTCCACGACTAATCAACTGTACGGCATAGCGATTCATATAAAAACTCCTCTCAAATTTTGAAACTATTGTATCAAAACCGAAAGGAGCTTTTTATTTTTTCCCTTATTTGGGAAAATTAATCTTTGACAAATTTTTCGTAATGTTCTTGATAGTAGGCTACTTGCTCTGGGAGACCTAGCACGTCAAAAATATGCATGGCCTCTTGCATCTGGCTACAACCTTCTTTACACTTTCCTTTTTGGTACAAAGCAAAACCTTTTAAGTAATGTAAAATATTCCGTTCATACAGACTAATGTTTTTACCAATAATCTTCTCTGTATAAGCCTCAAAATAGCTAGCATTGTCAAAAGAAAAATACTCTAAACAATGCTGGTAACAATTGAGGGCCAAAATCAACACCAATCTCTTATGGCGACCAATCTCTTGGTAAAATTCCTCCCTCTCCATGACTTCTCTACCAATCCGAGTTACATAGTCCACATCGTAGAAACTATAAAGGTTACCGAAAAGAATCAACTCATACATGGTCCATTCTTCTGTTTTGAAGAGATAATCTGCCACCTTATCCAAATCATCTTGCTTCATATCATAACTCGAATCTCTTTGACAAATCAGACCCTGTAGCAAAATCCAGTTCAGCTCAAAATAAAGAGGATTGGTCGAACTCTTAGCCTTTTCAAGTTGTTCTCTTTGAAGCTTTTGAAAACCTGCAATATCATTTGAGTAGTAAAGCGGAATAATTTGTCCCATCAGGGCAACATGTTCATGATTGTGAAAATTTCTTGCCTTATCCATGAAATTTTCGATTGTGACATGAATATTATCCAAAATCTCAAAGAACCGTGAGACTGCTAGGTCAGACTCCCCAAGCTCAAAGCGAGATAACTGAGAGGTAGAGCAAGACTCCCCTGCCGCCTCCTTTAAAGAATAATTTCCACTTGTTCGAAATTCACGAAATACTTTTCCAAGATGTTCCATCTTTACACCTGCTCTGATAATTCTTCCCACTCAAGCATAGCTTCTTCCTGACGATGGCTGATTTCATCCAGCTCTGCCTGCAATTCCATGAGTTTGTCGGCATCGTTTGTTTCCAACATTTGTTCAGAAATGGCTTGACTTTGACTTTCTAACTCTTCAATTTCAGCTTCTAGACTTTCTATTTGTCGCATGAGCTTACGAACTTCTTTTTGACTTTCTTTCTGAGCTTGATAGTCATTGACTGGACTTGCTTCTGTTGCTTGATTGCTGGTTGAAGCTTCCTCAGTCTGGCTCATTTCTATTTCTGCTTTCTTCTCAACATAGTAGTCGTAATCTCCCAAGTAGAGAGTCGAGCCATTCTCAGACAATTCAAGTACATGAGTTGCTACACGATTGATAAAGTAACGGTCGTGGCTGACAAATAGAAGAGTTCCATCAAAGTCAATCAAGGCATTTTCTAGCACTTCCTTGCTATCAATATCCAAGTGGTTAGTTGGCTCATCCAGAATCAAGAAGTTGTTGTTCTCCATAGACAGTTTAGCTAAAAGTAAGCGAGCTTTTTCGCCACCTGACAGCATGCCTACTGATTTTTTAACATCATCTCCTGAGAAAAGGAAAGCACCTAGACGATTGCGGATTTCAACTTCAGGTGTCAGTTTAAAATCATTCCAGAGTTCATCAAGGACCGTATTACTTGCTGTCAGCTTACTTTGAGTTTGGTCATAGTAACCCACCTCCACATTAGCGCCAAATCGCTTCTCTCCCTTGATAAAAGGAATCTGGTCCACAATTGACTTGATAAAGGTTGACTTTCCAATGCCGTTTGGTCCAACAATAGCAACAGCGTTCATCTTACGAAGGTCTAGATTGATAGGCTCTGACAATATTTCCCCGTCATAGCCAATAGCTGCATTTTCGACAGTCAGAACAACATTACCAGACGTTTTTTCCGACTGGAAAGTCATATTGGCTGATTTCTTGCCAGCTTCTGGCTTGTCCAAACGCTCCATTTTTTCCAGTTGTTTGCGACGCGATTGAGCACGTTTGGTCGTTGAAGCTCGGACTAGATTGCGATTGACAAAGTCTTCCAGAGCAGCGATTTCCTTTTGTTGCTTTTCATAGTTTTTTGCTTCAGTAGCTAGCTTCTGCTCCTTTAATTCGACAAAACGAGAGTAATTACCCACATAGCGATCCAAGGAATGCTTGGTCAAATCTAGCGTAATTGTCGCAACCTTGTCCAAGAAATAACGGTCGTGGCTGACAATAATGAGCGCGCCGCTATAATTTACCAAGTAATTCTCTAGCCAGGCAATAGTTTCAATATCCAAGTGGTTGGTTGGCTCGTCCAAGACCAAGAGATTGGGCTTTTCAAGGAGCATTTTGGCTAGAGCTAAGCGAGTATTTTGCCCACCAGAAAGCTCAGCAATTTTCATCTGCCACATAGACTCGTCAAACTTGAATCCATTCAAAATCGCTCGAATATCAGCTTCATAGGTAAAGCCACCTGCCTGACGAAAATTTTCAGATAAGCGGTCGTAATCTGACATCAGTTTATTCAAATCCTCACCAGACTTTTCACCCATCTCCAGCTCCATCTGACGCAGTTGTTTCTCAGTCCGACGCAAGTCATCAAAGACATGAAGCATCTCATCGTAGATGGTATTTTCAGACTCAAAACGGCTATCTTGGGCTAGGTAAGATAGAGAAATATCTTTTTTCTTATTGATTTCTCCACTAGTTGGCTCCTCTTCTCCAACCAAAATCTTCAAAAGAGTAGACTTTCCTGCACCATTTTTCCCAACAAGGGCTATCCGATCACGTTCATCAACTTGTATGTTAATATTATCAAAAAGAACCTCTCCTGCAAAAGAACGTTCAATTTTATTAGCTTGTAAAATAATCATACAAGTAGTATAGCATGTTTCCCTAAGGCATTCAAGATAATGGTAAGTATTTTAGCGAAGGATATGCAACATAAAATAAATTATGTAAAATTTGTGTTATATTCCTTCGCTATCTTGTTGGATTTTCTAACCAGCTAATCTTGCTTCAAATAGTTATCGCACAAGTCTATTATTTAATTCTTTTCATTATATACGTACGTATAGCAAATTGAAATAAGATGAGAACAAATCGATTGGGAAAGTAAAATTAATTTCTATAAATGTTTTAGAAATTGTTTCGTACTATTTTAGATTCAACTACTATATATACAATATTTTCGGAGTATTCAACTTTTTAACTCTATTTATTACTAGATTATTCCCCCCTTCGCTCCACTTCCATTACAGAAGTTTCCTCACTACTATGGGCTCGGCTGACTTCTCATGATTCGTTGTTACTACGCTTTCAGCGCTCATGATACCTCGCGGATAAGTCGTACATCTTTCCTAGTTTATACAAGATATGAGGACGTTAGAAGGTTACAGTGAAAATAGGAAATCTGACGCAGAGTCTTTAGGCACTAGGAAGATTTATCTTTTTCACACAAACCTTAGTCCGAATTCAATTACTCTCATGA
>NZ_JBBJZX010000012.1:0-35782 GCF_038148935.1 Streptococcus pseudopneumoniae
AATTATTTATCCCAAATTTATTTGAAAGCTTCTCTATGCTATATCCTTGTTTTCTAAGTTCATAGATCTGAACTTTATCATCATAAGTTAATTTCATAATAAAAACACCTCAAAAGTTAGATTTTTTCTGTCTAACTTTTGGGGTGCAGTTCAAAACCTTGATACTATGCATTTTACTGTGGAAAGATTTACTTCATTTTCTCCTGAAGTTGAGTTTTTGCCCAGCCTCAAAGTTGAATTTACAGTTTAACAACAAAATTATTTAATAAAGCTATTAAATAATTAGAGAAACCAAAGCAATATCTTCAAGTAGCCAAACCAGGGGGAGATATTTATTTAGTTATTGCTACCTAAGCATGTCTGGATCCACAAATAATCTAACTTCTCCAGTTTGATCATCAACAATAGCTTTTACTTCAACCCCCTTTTTTATAAACCCCTTAGAGGAAGTTATGTCAAGCCTTAGTCGAATAACATCATCTGTATTTCCAAACCCACTCGTTAGGGTTCTAAATGTTTTTTTCATAATAGATTAGTCACCTGCACTAGATACTGAGGAAGCAGATGATATAGAGCTACCGCAACTACCAGCACATGCTAAGCTACCTCCAGTCGCAAATGAACCCGCAGAAGTGAAACCTGCTAGCTCCGCTTCATCAAATTGCTCTTCTATATAAACATCTTCCATAACACTGGGATTAATAGTAGAGATAGTAGTGTTATAAATATTTTCCATTTTGAATACCCTTTTTCTATGATAAATTATGCAAACTAACCGAAGGACGATGCACTGCCTCCGCTTGAAGCAGTAGCTGCACAACCTCCAAAAGTCGATGCAGAGGAAAATGTTGAAGCAGAACCCCATGTTCCAGCCATATTATCCATTTCCAACTGTTCCTCTACAAAAAGGTCCGTTGAACTTACTAATTCAATATCAATAATATTTTCCATTTTTATCCTTTTCTAAAATATTTTACTGATGTCGTTATTACCCAATACTAGAAGCTGAAGAAGCTGAAGCAACCGTTGATGCTGGACAAGAACCTGAACTTACTGAGCTAACAGTGCCCCATGAAGCTGCCATATTATCCATTTCTAACTGTTCTTCCAAAAAAAGTTCTTCAGTAATAAATGGATTTATTTCTTCAAGAATATGTTCCATTATTCTATTCCTCCTCTCTTTATAATTTAAAAATACATTAACTGTTGCATAAGATTATCACCGCTCTCAATTACAATTTACGTATTTTTAATCTCCCCCGGTACTAGCAGGTTAAATTCTATTTTAACCTGCTAGTACCGGGGGACATTTATGTCGTAAGATAAGTTATTTTTTAATAGGAGATATTTTCAAATTTCCTGAATTCTTCTTTTTTCCAAACAATAAGCCGCTAAAGTGAATACAAAAAACAAGATAAACAATAAAAAGAGAGAGAGTTCTTTGGATAACCACATTTTTTCACTTATATTCATTTCAAATAAAATAAAATCATTCAAAATTATCAGAGGATTCCAAAAAAGATACGTGTAAAATATCGTGACTTCCTTTCCTAATAAACTAGCGAATAAAGTTGGCATTGAGATTGAAAACATCAATATCAAATTTACAGGTGTCATGATTGCATTAACTTTAGACATATTCTTAATAAATAAGGAAATTAATATTCCTAATGGATACATCACTATAAAAATAATATTTGAAGCAATACTAAGATGGATAATGTGAGTATACATATTTTTCACTATTGATAAAAACAAAAGTAAAAGAGGTAATTGGAATACATTAAACAACAAGAGCATAGCTACAAAAGTACCAATATAAAATTCTAGATTACTAACATCAGTATGTGATAAAAAATTAAAAAAATCTGTTTGTCTTTTTTCTGTAAAACTACTAATGTTTAAAGTGAAAGAGAATGATAAAACGAGTAGCATCAAACTCATAGGTAAAAATTGCCCATAGAGTAACAAACTTATAATATCTGTGTTATTTAATATATTTTTAATTGCTAGACCAATAATTAAAAATACAGTAGATGGAATAATTGAACCGATAATGATTCCATAATTTCTCATATTTTCTAAAAAACTAAACTTAATCATCCGTAATATTTTTTTCAATATTTAAATCCTCTTTTCATATATTGTCTTCCCAGTAACTGCCAAATATAAATCTTCTATGGTATTCACTTTATAGTTAGAAAACAGATTATTATAGTCTCCACAACACTTGACATTACCATTATCTAAAATTATCAAATCACTCGTGAATAACTGCATATCCTCTAATTCATGACTAATAACAATGAATAATTTATCAAGATAATTTTGGGATAAGTACTGATTGAGTTCTTTTTTCTTTTCAAAATCCAACTCTGAAAATGGTTCATCCAAAATTACAATTTTCTTATTCATTACTAATGAAATGAATATTGATAGGGATTTACGCTGTCCACCTGATAAAGATTTCACCTTTTTCTTTAAAATATTAGCAATCTCAAGAAAATTATAGAGCTCCTGATCAAACCGATACGACGAGACCGAAGATTTAAAAAAATTGATTACTTCTGACACTTTCAAATTTTCTAGTATATTAAAATGCTGAGGTTGATAAGCTATTTCTCTATAAAATTGAACCTTTTTATTATAAGTAATACTGCCCGTATAGCTTATATGCCCTGCGATACAATCAATTAAAGTAGATTTTCCTGATCCGTTTTTTCCAAGTAAAAAATACCTCTTACCTTTTTCCAATTCTAGATTCACATCCCTTAAAGCAACTGTGTCTTTGTATGTTTTAACAACATTAGATATAACTAATTTTTCCATTTTTATCCCCTATTCTACTGCAAACGCGAAAACTGGCATTTGGGTATTCAAAGAATTCTTAGTCAGACCATAAAATTCAACAAGTGTAATTCCCGCAAAAACTGTTCCTCTAGTTTCTTTTCGAGTAGCTAAAATTGATAACTGATGTCCAAGAAATCCGCTGATAAAGAGAATATCCTTGTAAAAAACTGTATCAACGTTTTCCAAATTTTGAGTATTCCACAAGAAAAAGATAACAACCGTTGCATTGTGCATTTCTTCTTGTATATATAGCGAATCTTTAGTAATCAAACTTTCTGATATAATTTCTTCAACATTATTATTAATAATTTTATAAATTTTTTTCTCTCTAGAAATCATTGATTTATTATCTACGAAACAAAAGCTTACATCATCTTCACTCAAAGAAAATAGAGAAAGGTTTTGTTTGAAATGTTCATAATAATCCATTAGATCTTCTAAAGTAGATTTTGGAGCTACATTCTTAGAAAACTCTCTAAAAGATTCCCTTGAGTTTAAAGATCGTTCTCCAATATTTACATAATTATCTTCAAACAAGCATGACTGTAATAATCTTTTTTTATCAAGAGAAACTCTAGTTTCTTGTACAATTTTTTTAATCATTTTTTATCCCCACTGCATATCCAATACTTTCACTATTATTAGTCGTTGAAAAACATTTTAGCAATTGCTCTTCATCAAATTCAAATATAATATCTACCAAAACGTTACTTAAACTTGCTTTTTCAAAAATATAAGATAGAGCTACTCCAAGATTCAAGTTTGCAACTTTAAAAGCGAATTCATTGTATTTAGATGCAATAACAGATATATCACTTACAGGTACGATAATACACTTATACTGATGCGAATCATGTCGAACAATTT
The DNA here is from genome assembly GCF_038148935.1 of Streptococcus pseudopneumoniae. Taxonomy (GTDB): domain Bacteria; phylum Bacillota; class Bacilli; order Lactobacillales; family Streptococcaceae; genus Streptococcus; species Streptococcus pseudopneumoniae_U. The sequence continues at coordinate 3,718 of NZ_JBBJZX010000012.1, forward strand.
CCTCCATACTCGGATTGTCCACTTTATCGTTAATTCTATAATAGGATTTATCTATATTTGAATAATAATAGATTCCTCTGCCATACAGCTCATCATCATCATAATTTATGATATATAACAATGTTGAATTTAGACCGCCACCAGTTGGACTAAATTTTTTATTACTATTTTCTTTAAAATCAGTAATACTCTTTATAAGGTTATCAATGTTAGAAGATTTAAATTTTTGTTCAACAGGCAACTTCTCCCAAAAACTTGAAGTATTATTGTTAAATGTTAGCTTTAAATTAGAATCTTTATAGTGAACCAAATGATTATTTTTATTAAGATATTTAGTTGCAAGAAATTTACAAGAATCTTCATATTCAGCTACAATTTTATTTACACCAGTAAAATTCTTAAAATAAGGAATTTTCGTAGTACTACTTAGTTCTCCATTAGCATCAATAATATAAAATCGATCTACAGGAATTGTTTGGCTACATTCCATAAAAAAACTAATAACCATAGATGCTATTTGACTACACCAATTCAATTCATTAATAAAACTGTTACTATCAATGTCTGGCATATACATTGACGGTTTTACTGCCTTATCAAAAAAAACTGGACCAACTTGTAAATAGTCTCGTTGAATACCAAAATAAATCACTTCATTATTTTGGTAGTAATTTTCAATAATTGTAGTATTGTTAATACATAAAATCAATGTATCATTATCTATTTCATTGGCTGAATCTATAATCTTAAAGCCTACCTCCGTAAGCAGGGCAGCTAATCGGGAAACAAGTTTTTGAAAGTGAGATGAAATAAAAATATTTCTTTTTTCTAAAGAGACTTTATAATCAGCTAGGGAACGATAATTCTTATGATGAGACAAGGAAGTCAGCAGATTTTTATCATTTAAACTCAACCTTTCATACTCTACATAATCTACTAGACATGATTTTATATACAAAATCTGTAGAAATTTTAATACAACATCTTCAGATAAAGACGTTTTTTCTATAATTTCAAAAACAGTATGTTTCTTTCGGATTAAGGGTATAATCTTTGAAACAACTTCATATGTTTTCTTACCATTAAGTTTAAATGGCCCATCAACAGAACCATAAAAAATATAACCTGAATCTTCAAAAATAGAAATAGTTGGCAACAAGAACGGATACTTGGGGAACTTTACCATAGGATCATTAAAAAAGCTTATCATAAGAACTCCATTTCATCGAATAATTTATCAATTTGGTTATAATCATTAAAATCACAATTAGGACACTTGGTATATCCTATCTGATAACTTGTAAAAAAAGTATTCATATCAAAAGAATATACTAAGATGTTTTGACATAATTTGTTGTTTGATTTTATAATATATGAGAAAAGACTTCTCATAAAATTATAAATAGTTATTTTTCTAACCATTACTGGATTGAAATTAGTTTGAGAAAAAATACAATCATACATCGGACTAACACCAATAAATTCTTTCATTCTACCAAGCATACATTTCCCACAAACTTCCCCTTTATGATAAGACTGCTTTAATATTCCTCCTACGTAAAATTTACTAGAGTCTATAAAAATCGGAATGATAATCCCAGTACTATAAATACTCTGATTTTCAAAAAAATTTAATGGCATACCATCAAAAACAAGAAACAATATGTCACTATCATAATAGTTTTTTTCAATTTTATAAGCTTCATACAAAACGGTATCACCTTGATTAGTAAACACTTTCTGTGCTTCATTATAAAATTCATTAAGTACAGTACTGATTCCCGAAACGATAATTTTCATAAATGATTGCTCTCACTTTCTACTACGAAAAGGGTAGGGGCATTAAGTTCAGTTTTTCAAATTCATAATGACCCAACTTCTCTATTGAATACTCTTTTATGCGTTTATGACATAAAAATCTACTTCTATGAACAAATGAAATCGGTTGCAGAGATGGGATATTTACTTTAACAGCTTTTATGCCCCTCTCTCTACATTCACGATTTGTTAAGTCTGTAACATAAATACTTCTATTTTTCAACAGACCTTTGATATATTTTAGTTCTTCACCCTCATTCTCAAATATATTATTGAACTTTTCATCAAAAACAATTTCTTGAGCTGTATTAAAAAAGTTAAAATAATCCTGATTTTTTTGATGAGCCATATATAAGCCACCTTGCTCCACAGAGACAAAATCATTATAATTCTGATTAATAATATCTGGGAAAAATTTACTAGATTCAACCATACTATAGATTACTGAAATTAATTCCTTTTTTAGTTTTTTTAATGCTTCCATCGGATTAATATGAGTAGCAAACATCAACACTGTAGAAATATTTTGATTATGATAACTCTTGGCTTTTAAGCAAAATGTATATATTCCGTCAATCGTTGAGACATCATATAACTCTGTATTTCCCAAAAACTCATTATCAAAAACATTAAAATCTAATCCATATGGCTTATTGGTTATTCTTTTCCCAGGATACTGCAATAACCATGTTAAAGCAATCGCATCCCTTTCAATCACTTCATAAATTCCATTCAAAATAGCAAGTGTATAAGTATCATGTACGGACATACCAGTTGATATAGGATTGGTAATGCCCTCCCCATTAAATAGGCGATTTGTGTATAAACAAACGAATTCTAATGGGATATATTTCCGACTTTTACTTTGTATCTCAATAGATTGTACCCATCGCAATAACTTCTTAGAGCTAAATTCATTATTAATGGAAGCTGGCTCGCTTATTTTTGAAATAGTAGGAAATTCATCCATATCTGCTGCCAAATCACCTAGAGACTCTGCATCAGATACAAGACAACGACTGGTACTTATACTATTCGCTATACGTTCAATAGCTTCCATCTCTGAAAGAAATATCCCTCTGTCTTTATCATTAAATGGGCTTGTTCCAGCCCCTGACATAGAGGAAGGAAGCTCAGGATATCCTTTTGTTGACACTCTACTTAAAAATAGTCTCACATCACCTTTAATTCCTCTAGGTGAAATCAATTCTTTATGTTGAATATTAATACCTTCCATGTTTTACTCCCTGGTGTTCATTTAAAATTTCCTCAAAAAGATTTACTTCATCAACAATTGTGTACCCTAATTTATTAAAAGTCATATGACAAATTTTAAATAGTAATGATCTGTTGATACTTTCATAATCCAAATTATTCCGGATAGCCTCAGCTTCCTTAATCCAATATTGATTCAGTATTTCAAAATAATCCAAATCTCCACAATCTTCATTGAAATTTGAAACAACTGAGTGAAATTTTCTTATAAAGAAAGAACCTTTCCAAAAATCTATATATTTTTCTAAAAAATATAGTGTATCATCTGCTAAAATTTCAGAAACAAAATTAAAAATCGCTATTTTAATAAAGTTAAAAGACGGTTTATATATTTTTTTTTCAATAATATCTCTAGACAAGATGGCAGAATACTCCTCATAAGTATCTAGCTTTTCTCCTAAAATATTGTATTCAGGATCATATAACTTTTCTAAAATAATGTACTCATTAAAATCTTTTGATAAATCATTGAAAATCACATTTTTCTTATTTTTATTTTCTAAAAAGATTCTCAAACGAACATGAAATCCTTCCACATCCATATAATAAATAAAAAATTTTTTTATTGATTTATATTTATCATTTGAAATAGTTTTGAAAAAATTTATTGCTTCTATACCATAAATATGAAAACTGTACCACATACTAATAACCTTCTATTAACCAAGCTACATATTCTGTTGTCTTACTTTCAAAACTATTGGGAAGAGCTACATGTAAGTCGTAATCCCTCTTATCTAGAATAGTTTTTAAAATAGTTAAAGAGTTTGAAGAATCAAGTGAAAACCAAACTGGTTTGTTATTCCTAAAAGAAGATTTTTCCGTTAAAAAAAATTCTTTTGGTAGTTTATTCTCCTCAAAAAAATTATGAATAAATAGATAAAATTCAAAATTTGTTTTATTACTAATATTTTGAAAATAGTTTCTAGATAAAACCTTCTTCTTCCTCTTTTCATCATTACTTTTTTTCATTCTTTCATAGTTCACTTTATACGGGTGGATAATTTCTAGCAATAAACGTTTAGTTCCAAAAAATAAATGATAAGGAACCGCACCAGTATAAATAAGATTAATAGGCTTACCTTTAAATAAAAATTGTAGTCTATTATCATCAATATGAAAACTTAAATATTTAATATCATATGGCCAATAAAGCTTCGGAAAATTAGAAAAACTTTCACGAAGGTTATTTGAACTTTCAGAATCTATCACTAATTCATACACCTCCGCTTCATTATTGAACAACTTTTGAATATTCTCATGATACTTTTGAAAAATATCAAAGTTATAAGATTTCAAGTATGACAATTCTCTTGAAAGAACCCCTACTCCTATATTTAAATTATTTTCTAAAATCATCCCATCATTGGTTTTTTGAAAAAAAACTAATAGGCTTTTTTTTACATCAGAATAGGTAATACTAGGTTTTGTGTGAGTAATTAGTTCTTTAAAGTGATCATTTATATAGTTTAACAGTTCTAATACATTTGTATTTCCAAACTTACTTGATACTTGAACCATACAAGTTGTGTAGAGCTTTGATAAAGTATTTTCCTCAATAAAATCCTTAAAACATTCAACTTCTATATTGAATTCTTTGTCGACATTACCTAATGAATAAGAATTATGGTAAATAAGGGGGACGCGAGTTATAAAATCTTTAAATCTTTTTTTTATTGATCTATTGTCAATAAAATTAAGTACCTCATGAAACTCTTTTTTTATCATCTGCTCCATATCAGGATTGACTTCGCCTCTCAAATAATTAAGCAGATTTTTTTTATCACTAAACATTTTATCGTTATACAATAGGGTTAGCAGATTTTGAGGATTCTTCAAATAATAATTAAAGTCTATATAAATTAATTCAGATGAAACTAAAAAATCAAAGTCAAAAAAAGGACTATCTTTTAACATATCTTCAATATATTCACCATAAACTGAGTCATTATTATTAAACATAATTTTAAATAACCGTATTAAGGAGTTATGGTATGCTCTATCTTCCCTTTTTAATATCCATGGTTTGTGCTGACTAGATAGAAAATATTTCTCATGTAAAATAAACATCTTACCTCTATCCTCAATCAATGGACCGAATCTATATCTTAATTTATACTTTGTACTATGTATATTAGATAGAGCAAATAATAATATTGTAATGTAAATATTATTATTATTAAAACTGTCAATTTTGTCTAAACCATCTCCCTCAAATACAGTTGTACCGAAATAAGATAGAGGGCTACATTTAACTGTTGCTCTTTGAATATAGTTATACAAGCTTTTCTCTTTTCTTATGCTTAATGTCGCCTTCTCTCTCTTATTTTTATTTAATTCTTCAAAAAAATCTCTATTCGTGTAATTTAAGGCTCTAACAAATAAGGGATCATTCATAAAAAAATCATAATTATTTATTCTTTTTTGAAAAATTTCCTCTAGCTGATTCGTTAAAGAAACAAGTTTTTCTTTATAAATTTCTCTTTTTCTGATTAAAGCATCAATCTCTTTAAATGAGCTAAAATTTTGCTTAATTTTCTTATTTTGTTTTATACTTCTCTTCAACTTCATCAGCTTCTTCAAAGCAATCTTATTATTAATTTCATAAAATGATTGCATTTCAACATTCAAAACGGTTAATAGTTCATTTGTTATGGAATCCAATTTGTTTTCAATTTTTTTTATTTTTTTAAAATAGTCAGTGTCAATATCTATAAGCTTTTCCTTATCACTATTATTAAATAATGATTCTCTTTTAAAATACAATAGCATCACCCTCCTTTAATTATATATGTATATGCCATCCAAAATAAACTGAAATAGATATAAATAAAAAAAAATGTTGTAGCACCACCATATAATAGATATATGACATTCGTCTTAGTTATCTTTGTAATCTTTTCGAACGAAGGATGGAAAAAGAAATCTTTTGTGTAATTAAGCGCTTTGCTTCTAAAATTACGTCTTTTAAAGTATGATATTAAAAATAAATGAAAATCTGTTGGCAATAAAATATTGTAGTTCCAAAATGCTAAACCAAATTGAAAAAAAAGTACGTAATAAAAATAAACATTCTTTGATATCAAGCAAATAAAATAATAAATTATTAATAGTAATAAATCTGCAACATTTCCAGCTAAAGCGATATTAGCTCTAACTCTATCCTTGCCTGTTGGCAAAATTTTTACAAAAGCAATTGGAAAAATGTAATATTTAAACTTAAACCCTATTTTTTTTACCTCAATCCCTTGTAACCTTGCTACAATAATATGAAAGTTTTCATGTATCAAATATATACCAGTATAAAATATCCCTAATATATATACATACCCAATCCCCTCCATTTTGAGATTATTTATATCTGGTAATGGAAATTTCATAACTGTTAATGCTAAAACGCTAAGGAAAATCATAAACATTGATATAAGCAAATAAAAAACGGTATTACTGGATAAATTACAATTAGGGTAAAGGTTATTAGTCCAACTTAATTTTGCAATGGGAATATTCATATTTTCTTCTATATAATAACCAATTTTTTTCAAAGGTTGTAAAAAAATTCCTTGCTCTTCAAGTTTTCTTAGCCTGCTTAAATTAATATTATCAACATAGTATCCCGTACCCTTATTTTTATTGATAAAAAACAACTGATTTTCTCCTAAATCCTCTATTTTAAAATTTGGGTTTATTAACATTGATAGTCCTTACTTGATATTTAGTACAGTTAGCTACTGCCGGAGCTCAAATATTATGCTTTCTTTAAGTTGCTACAAATTCATTTATTCTTAATTTACGGATAATTATTAAAAAAACCAATACGTAGCTAGAATTTCAATTAATCATGATTTTATCACACAGTAATAATTTTCTCTCACTGGAAAAAACATATCACAAGTTTATGAATAACCATAAAGCAACTGTCCCTATTGTAACATGTACTTCTGAATTTTGATTGGTATCCTTCATAAATCGATTCGGTTGTGAATAATTCACCTCTCTACCAAGATAAATAGGCGTCTGCAAAGAAATTGGTAAATTAGCGTTGTTTTATAGCATTCGGAATATTCGTTGTTAATTCGCTTAATATTATGAAGTAAATCTTCTCTTTTGTGGTCAACAAAAACAGGATTTTCTCCTTGAAAATTTAAACCCATAGTATTAAAAGCATTCGAATATTCTTGTACATTATTTGATATTTTAAATAAATTCTGTTTTTTCAATTAAAACCTTCCAAATTATAAATACCGTATTTTATTCTATAAAATGTACCTAAAATAAATTGATATTATGTAAATTTATCTCTGTATTTCATACTATGTATCTATAAAATCTTAAGTCTTTAGATACTCTAAAGACTTAAGTGTACACTTAAGCATTTTACCCACCAACAATTATGATAATATCCATCACCAAAACCAAAATCGGCAAAAATTTTGAAATTTTCTTCATACTCGGACTTCCTTTCCGTTTTTATTTATTGTACAATAAATAAAAACGGATTTAATTTTTGTTGGGAAAATGGGAAATTATGAAATCAAAACTTGGCATCACACTTAGAAAAGTTCGTAAAGGAAAACAAATTAGTCTATGCTCTGTAGCAGATGAACATCTTTCAAAATCTCAAATATCTAGATTCGAACGTGGGGAATCAGAGATATCTTGTATTCGACTTATCAATATTTTAGACAAATTACACATTACTTTAGATGAGTTTCTTGTTTTACATAATGAAGATTATACTAATACTGAATTATTCGCTAATTTGGTTCAATATATTCGTAAGCAATATTCATCACATAACATCAAAAATATAGCTGCTCTACTTTCTGACTCATCACATTACACTTTAAATTCTTTCGAGAAAACAATGATAAAATCCATCCTAAATACAATGGATTCCAGCATTATTCCATCAGATAAAGAATTACTTCAATTGACAGATTATCTCTTTAAAGTTGAAAAATGGGGTTACTATGAAATCACTTTATTAGGTAACTGTGTACGAACAATAAACTACAACTCCTACTTCCTATTAACAAAGGAAATGTTGAACAATTACATCTACTCTTCATTGAATAAAACAAATAAGCGAATTGTCACTCAACTGGCCATCAATTGTCTAATCCTGAGCATAGGTAAAGAAGAATTTTCAAACTGTACTTATCTAATCTCCGAGATAAAAGCATTATTAGATAATGAATTAAACTTTTATGAACAGACAGTTTTTCTCTATGCAACTGGTTACTTTGAATTTAAACGTCATTCAGATAGCGGAATTGAAAAAATGAAACAGGCCATACAAGTGCTTGATATTTTAGGAGAAGACAAGTTAAAATTACACTATACTAGCCATTTCGATAAACTGGTAAACAAAGAATAGATGAAATGATTCTCTACTATTTAATATTTTACAAATCAAGGGTGTCTCCATAAACTCACAACATCTCTAATGATTTTACCCTGATAGCAATAGACAGTTAAAAAGCCCTGAAATCAGCTAAATTTCAAGGCTTTCTTTATATGCTATTGTATCAATTTACTTATTCCGATTTCTGTTGCTACTAGTTTAATTGTCATCCTTCAATACTTTCTAAATCTTTTAACTTAACCGAAACAATTTTTGAGACACCTGATTCTTGCATGGTCACTCCATAGATAGAATCAGCCGCTGCCATGGTTCCCTTACGGTGGGTTACGACGATAAACTGGCTATCCTTGTCAAATCGATTGAGGTAATCTCCAAAGCGTTTAACATTAGCTTCGTCCAGCGCAGCTTCCACCTCATCCAAGATAACAAATGGAATGGTCTTGACACGGATAATGGAGAAGAGCAAGGCAAGAGCTGATAAGGCTTTTTCCCCACCACTCATGAGATTAAGCGACTGGATTTTCTTACCTGGAGGTTGAACAGAAATCTCCACACCAGCTGTTAAAAGGTCGCCCTCAGTCAAAATCAGGTCCGCCTGACCTCCACCAAACATCTGTTTGAAGGTCACTTTAAAGGACTCACGAATAGCTTCAAAGGTGGTTTTAAAGCGTTCCTTGACCTCATCATTCATCTCTGTAATGGTCTCAAGGAGCAGGTTTTTCGCTGACAAAATGTCATCTCGCTGGCTATTGAGGAAATCCAGACGGCTGTGAACTTCTTCGTACTGTTCAATAGCATCCAAATTGACAGGACCCAGTGAACGAATAGCCTTCTCCAAATCCTTAACTTCTTGCTCTGCCAGATTGAGATTTTCCAATTCATGTGCCTTTTCTAGTGCTTCAGTATAGCTAATCTGATACTGGTCTGTTAATTGGCTTTGTAAATGGCGTAAGCGCTCGCTGACCTTTTCTTTCTTGGCTTCAGCACGCGTTTGCTTGCGAATCCACTCCTCATTCTGTTGGCGAGCCTGGTCCAAATGACTAGCAATATCATCCAGTTGACCTTCAATATCATCCAACTCAAACTGCTTACGAATCAAACCTTGTTGGAGGTTTGTTTTCTGAGTTTTGGCTTCTTCAGCCTGTTGACTGAGCAATTCTGTATCAACCTTCTCCAGATTGTCAACCTTTTCTTGAAGAAGACGCTGGATTTCCTCTTGTTCGATATCTAAATTGTCCAATTCCTTGCCTAAACGCTCAATATCAGCCACTTCATAACGTTTTTGACCTTGCAGTTCTGTCTTAAGCAAGCGAGCTTGCGCTAGCTCTTCCTGCAAGTTTTGATAGCGTTCTTGGATGGCGTTTTTGTTAGACTTAATCTCTTCAATCTCAGCTTCCAGATTTTGCTTATCACTGGCGATTGTTTCAAGGCGCTCTTGGCATTTTTCCTTATCTGCTTGCCAATCTCCCTCAGTAAAACGATTTAATTCCTCTTCTTGGAGTTTCCAAAGAGTTTCTAGCTCTTCAACTTGCTGACTGGTCTGCTGATAAGCGAGGAACAAGCCTTGCTCCTGAATACGAGCCTGCTCTCCTTGAGATTTGATAGCTTCTAATGATTCGGTCAATCTAGCCATCTGGTCTTGTAAGGTCTTCAAACTCGCTTCTTCAGAACGCAAGCTTACTTCTTCTTCAGCAATTTCTTTTTGCAATTGCTCCAGTTCTGGCTTGATAAAAATACTGTTGTTCTGGCGATTGGCTCCACCTGCGTAAGAGCCACCTGTGCGCAACTCTGTACCGTCCAATGTCACCATACGAACCTGATAACGAACCTGGCGAGCCGCTGCACGCGCATGTTCTACTGTATCAAAGATAGCCGTCGTAGCTAGCAAGTTCTTGAAAATAGCTTCCAGTCTAGTATCGAAAGTAACTAACTCATCTGCCATGCCCAGAAATCCTGGACTTACAGCGATAGCATCTTGGTTCTGACTAGAAATCATACGCGCCTTGATAGTCGTCAAAGGAAGGAAGGTTGCGCGACCGGCTCTGTTGCGCTTGAGGAAATCAATAGCCTTAGTCGCCGCGTTCTCATCTTCTACGATGATATGCTGACTGCTGGCTCCAAGCGCAATCTCTAAGGCAGTTTGATAATGCACATCAAAGGTCAGGTGCTCACTGACTGCACCAATAATCCCACCAAGGCGGACTTTTTCTTGGAGAACACTCTTAACACCTGCATAAAAGTTACTATGATTTCTCAGAATATTTTCCAAACTCTGAGCTCTGGCCTGCTTGTTTTTGAGACTATCCAGACGGTCAAAGAGTTGACTTTGTTGAGCTTGATAGGAAGTTTTCTGCTCCTCTTGGTCCTGGGCAATAGCTTGGTAGTCTGCCAATAATTTCTGAACATGCTCCTTGGCAGTTTCAAGCTCGTCTTTTTGCTGACTAGCCTTCTCTTTAGCTGTAGCCAGCTGTTCTTTGAGTTTTTGTAGTTGATCTGCTTGTTTTTGAGAAAGCTGACGACTATTTTCCAACTCGTTTTCGATACGGGTCAGCTGGTTTGAGACATCAGCTTCTTCTTGTAAAAGCGCCACAAAGCGTTCACGCAAAAGCTCAATCATCTGATCAGGATCATCTGAAAAAGCTAGCAATTCAGCTTCTAAACGATTGAGTTTTTGATTATTTTGGACTAGATTTTCCTCTAAAAGTGCTAAAGAGCTTTCCTTATCAGTTTTTTCTTTTCTAAGAGAATTTCTCTTATCTTCCAAAGTAGCCAAACGGGCTTGTGCTTCCTGTTGATTCAGGGCTACTTGCTCAGATTCCAGTTTCGATAGGGCTAATTTTCTCTCTAAGTCACTAATTAGACTGGTCAAATCCATCAAACTGCCCTGGTCTTTGGCCATTTCAGCCTGTAAATCTTGGCGTTGCTTTTTAAGAGTTTGATTTTCTTCTTCTAATTTTTCCCGCTTTTGGTAATAACTAGTCAAGAGTTCCTGAACCTGAGCCAACTCTTCTTCTGTCGACTCTAGTTCAGCCTTATTTTCCTTGATTTGAGCAACCAGCACGTCTAAATAAATAGCCTTGCGTTGACCTTCCAAGTCTAAAAACTTACGGGCATTCTCAGCTTGCTTCTCAAGAGGTTTGATTTGATTATCCAACTCGTAGATAATGTCCTCTAAGCGGTCTAGATTATCCTGAGTTTGTTGCAATTTGCTCTCAGTCTCTTTTCTACGAGTCTTGTATTTCAAAACTCCAGCAGCTTCTTCAAAAATAGCTCGGCGTTCCTCAGGCTTGGAGTTGAAAATCTCCTCAACCTTCCCTTGGGAAATAATAGAGAAGGAATCTCGTCCCAAACCTGTATCCAAGAAGAGGTCATGAATATCACGCAGACGGACTTTCTTGCCGTCAATCTTGTATTCGCTATCTCCACTACGATAGATATGGCGTTCTACTCTGATTTCTTGACCCGCATCCTTGATAAATCCATCATTATTATTCAGAGTCACAACTACAGAAGCATAATTGAGCGGTTTGCGACTTTCTGTTCCAGCAAAGATGACATCCGGCATCTTGCCACCCCGGAGACTCTTAACACTTGACTCCCCCAAGGCCCAACGCAGACTTTCTGTAATATTGGACTTTCCAGATCCATTGGGTCCAACGACTGCCGTCACACCTTGGTCAAAGACGACCTTAGTCTTATCAGCAAAAGACTTGAATCCCTGAATTTCGATTTCCTTTAAATACATGAATCCAGCCCTTTCTCAACGGCATTTTTGGCAGCTTCCTGCTCTGCTAATTTCTTAGAACGACCTTGACCTTGACCAATGCTCTTACCTTCTACAAGAACTTCTACATCAAAGACCTTATCGTGGGCAGGACCCGTTTCAGAAATGACCTGATAACGAATAGCCACATCCCCATTGACCTGAAGTAACTCTTGGAGATGGGTTTTGTAGTCTGTAATCATCTCAAATTCGCCTGCTTCAACCTTAGGAATCATGACTTGATAGATAAATTCCTTGACCTTGGCCACATCCTTGTCCAAAAGGAGGGCACCAAGAAAGGCTTCAAAGGCATCACCAAGAATGGTGTCACGATTGCGACCGCCAGACTTTTCTTCCCCCTTACCCAACTTGATAAACTGGTCAAACTGGCAATCACGCGCAAAGCCAGCCAAACTCTCCTCGCGGACAATCATGGCACGGAGTTTGGACAAGTCACCCTCAGGCTTTTTAGGATATTTTTTATATAGATATTCTGAAATCAATAACTGTAGAACAGCGTCTCCTAAAAATTCCAAGCGCTCATTGTGTGAAATTTTTAAGAGGCGGTGCTCATTGGCATAACTCGTATGAGTAAAGGCAGTTTCCAGTAAATTTTTGTCTGCAAATTCGATTGCAAAATGGTTCTTTAGTACAGTTTGTAATTCTTTCATACCAACCTCTTTCTAACTGATAACAGTCCTTTTTATTATATCAAAAAAAGCCCCCTGAGTCACTCTAAAACGGGACTGGAGAGCATTTGGGAATTCTTTAAAATAAGATTTTCAGTTTTTGAGTTAAACTTGGGACAGAATAAAGAAAAAAGCCCTACTAAAGGCTTTCTTAGGATGTTTACATCCACCCTGAGGGAATCGAACCCCCATCTCAAGAACCGGAATCTTACGTGATATCCATTACACTAAGGGTGGAAACTTGTTTTATTATAACAAAAATTTGCTCTAATAACAAGTTTTTTTCTGGTCAAATAGCCCGTCTTAGTGGGAAGCATCCCCATTCCAGATGGAGTTTTTCACAATCACATAATCAACGTGTTTAAGGTCAGCAACCTGACGTCCACCTGCATAAGAAATAGCACTTTGAAGGTCTTGTTCCATCTCAGTTAAAGTGTCTTGCAGATGACCTTTAGCAGGAAGCAAGATACGTTTGCCCTCCACATTTTTGTAAGCACCTTTTTGATATTGTGAAGCTGAACCGTAGTACTCTTTGAATTGTTCGCCATCGACTTCAATCGTTTTCCCTGGACTTTCTATGTGTCCTGCAAAGAGGGAACCAATCATGACCATGCTAGCACCGAAACGGATAGACTTGGCAATATCACCGTGAGTGCGAATCCCTCCATCAGCGATAATCGGTTTACGTGCAGCCTTAGCACACCAGCGTAAAGCAGCCAACTGCCAACCACCTGTACCAAAACCAGTCTTAACCTTGGTGATACAAACCTTACCAGGACCAATTCCGACCTTAGTAGCATCCGCACCAGCATTTTCAAGTTCACGCACAGCTTCTGGTGTTCCCACATTTCCAGCAATAACAAAAGTATCTGGCAATTCTTTCTTGATGTGTTGAATCATAGAAATCACACTATCCGCATGACCATGGGCAATATCAATCGTAATGTACTCAGGAGCATCAGCCTTGAGCTGGCTAACAAAATCATACTCATAGTCCTTAACACCGACAGAGATAGAAGCAATAAGCCCTTGCTCATGCATACGCTTAATAAAAGGAATACGTCCTGCCTCATCAAAACGGTGCATAATGTAGAAGTAACCACCTTTTGCCAGTTGCTCTGCTACATTTTCATCCAAAATTGTCTGCATATTAGCTGGCACAACAGGTAGTTTAAAAGTGTGATTTCCTAGAGTGACACTTGTGTCCGCTTCTGCACGACTTTTAATGACACATTTATTTGGGATCAATTGAATATCTTCGTAATCAAAAATTGGAAATTCATTTAACATATCGATGTCTCGTTTCTTTTGTAATGACCTACCTATGCTCTCGCATCACTACGCCTTTTCCGACGTTTCCTTAATTTATTATAAACTAAAGTACAGTTTTTGTCAAATATTTTTATAAATAAAAACATATCGTTCGGGTTTTACTTGTGTTAAAAATAAAAGAAAGAGGGGAAATTATTTTCTCCCCAGTTCTTTAGTAATATTCCTTTTAAAAATTTCTTCTGAGTTTTCCATCATTTCACAAAATTCACTATAAGATGAAGACTTCTGAGGAATTTGGATAGACCATTTCTTCAACAAAGCTCCGTACCCTGCTAGCTTTCCTATCTCATTATCAACCGCCTTTTTCTCACTCGGGAAAATAAGACCAGCCTTCTCAGCTTTTAAAATATAAGAATAGGAAATCAGCTGGAACAAGTCCTCACGATTTATTCCTTTTTCAGCCTTTTCAAGCTTTTTATATTTAGCATCTAATACTATTTTAAGCTCTTCTTGATAAAAATCTGGATATACTTTTCTTTCTTGACTAGAAAATACTGAAATTCCGTCCGTCTTATCTTTATTCCGTGGATGGATAAAATCTTTTGGCAACAAAGTATGAACATACTCTTCCCAAAGCCAGGCAACATCAAAAAGAATACCATGAATTTTTTTCTCTTGATACCCTAAACCGTGCTTTTCTTGGTTTAGAATCATCAGACAAAGTTCTTGTAACTTTCTGTACTCGTGAAAGTATGCATGACGTATAGGTTTAGATTTATTTCCCCGAATAATCTTAGCACGATCAGCTAGTTTATAAGAAGGAGTTACCCGCACGATTTCAGCTACGTTTTCACGACTAGTTGAGAGATTATCTAGTACCCCTTGACCAATGCTTTTCTGGTTCTTAATGTATTCAATAGTGTGACGGACCAACTGCATGAGGGGATTATCATAGGTGAACTCTCTTGTTGTATAGGCAATATTTCCCGTAAAAGGAAGATTTTTCTTGATATGGTTTCTTACATCAATCACTCCCTTAACATGACTGTCGTTATGAGAAAATCTATGATATTCCTTATAAAGACCTTTTCGGAGAGCAGCTTGAAGATACTTGGGAAAGAGATACATCAAAAGTTGATAGAGTCTATCTTCACGCGACAAAGCAACATCTAAACTAGTCAGATTGATATGAAGAACCTTGTGTAAGAGATAATGCAAAAAATGGTCATTACTCTCATCAGAAAAGCGAGAGGAAATCGTTAATCTTTCCTGACCACACCCCAGAAAACCAATCACATTTCCAGTCTTGATTTTCTGATTAACTGTTTCAAAGATTTTTTGGTCCTTTTCTAAGTCAGGAGAATTCTTCAAATCATTTGGAAAAATGAAAACACGTTCATCTTGGGATAGACTTTCCAAGGTTCTGTCTAAAAGAAGATTGCTTAGTTTAGGATATCCTTCAACAAATTCTTCTTTAACAATCTTGTGTTGATTATCAGTAATCCGCATCATCGTTTTCATCGCCTTCATTGTCATCAGCTACTGCCTGATCTTTTTGCTCATTCTTTGTCAGATCAAATGCCTTCTTCAATGTTTCAAGAATTTCAGCTTCTTCATAAGAACCACGTACATAATCTTCCAAAAGCGGTTTGAGATAATCAGACCAGAGTAATTCATAGTCAAAATCTACATCATTCAAATCAAGGAAATAACTTGGCCCGATATGGTAATGACTGTTTAATTCCTGAACGTTTTCAATAGCAGCATTCAAGTTTCTTAGTCGAGTCTTAGCTTCTTCAGCACGATTACCTAGTTCTTTATCTAGAATATAAAGTTGACTTTCAACCGTAACTTCAACAAAACGGAAACGACGGCGCATAGCAAAATCAAAGGTATCTACTGAACGGTCAATGTCATTCATAGTGCCGATGATATAGACATTTTCAGGGATATAAAATTTCTCATCAGTCTCATGTAAATTAGCATACTGGGTAGAAACACTTCCCTTTTCACCACGATAACCAGAATCGATAGAGAAAAAGAGTTCACCAAAAATCTTAGAAATCTCACCACGATTGATTTCATCAATGATGAAGACGAATTTTTTGTCTGTATCAATCGTTGGAGATACATAATCACATAAGCCATAACTTTCTTTCATGTGATCTAAAACGATTTTTTGATAAGTTTCGTACTTTAACTTAGTCTCCTCACCCTTGTACAAAAGATACACTTTTTCTTTGGTAGCAACAGGAGAATCAAACTTCACATTCCCTTGACTATTTAAACTGGCTGGAACCGAACTACGAGGGAAGAAGTATTGTCCTTGCTTTTCATTGATAGCATCCGTTAGCTTAGCCCACGTTTCCTCAAAATTATCTTGTCCACCAGTTTTCTGAGCTTCTTTCGCTCTCTGACAAAACTTCTTAAAAATACCATCTTGTAATTTAAACTCGATAGCTCCATCCCCATTTGATACTGGGCGCAAACCCTCGACAAAATCCGTGTAGTCATACGAAGGATGAAACTGAACAAAGCTGATTTGATCTTCGTTGCCATCCGTTAATTCTTTAGCAATTTCTTTAGCAAGATAAGTTTTTCCCGTCCCCGGTGCACCACGGAGGATGAGGTTTTTGGATTGTAATAAGATATTCTTATACTCGTTGATATTTTCTGACATGTTTATCTCTTCCTTTTCTGATTCTCTATAAAAACTAGTGAAATTATCATAAAACTCTTTTAAAATATCGTTAGGTTCAGCAGTTGATTCCAACTCTAAGTCCTTGACAAAGTATTTATAATCTAAATCTTCATCTCGATTATTACCATACCATTTTACTATTTTAAATTCTGTGAGTTTAAATCTCTGAAAACCACACCTTATATTTATCCATGAGTTATCCATGTCACTCAGCCGATAACCAAAGTAAGGTGATTTAATATATCCATCACCACTTTTTGGACCAAAATGACCTGTGTTAAGCATTTCAACTTTGTACGGAATACCCTCAATAATCAAAGCAGGGTAAATATGTTCAGCTCCATCTAATTTTTGAGAACGTTTAATTTCTATATCTTTTGAATTATAGATATTTGCTTGATTCACAAATTTAGACAAAAATTCTTTGAAGACTTTATAACACTCTGAGTTATTTCCACCTTTTACAAACTCATAAGATTTATTTATAAAAGGGAAAATCTCATTTAGTGAATTTTCGTCCTTAATAAAATACTCAGCATCAAGTGTCCAACCGAATGAATCAGGCTTCTTATTAAACAACAAAATATCTGAAGCATGAAGACTCTTAGAGAGAACGGCAATCTTTATTCCTTTATTTTGAAAATTAATCTCTATAAAATTTTGTAACTTCCCTTTCCTATTTTTAACCTGAAAAGAAATATAGCTTTTTGTTTGATTTTCAATTGCATCTGGGAATTCTTTTTTTATCCTGTCAATGAAAGTTTGTTTTGAAACCATTGTGTTTTCCTTGCTTATTAAAAATTTATTGTTAGACTTAAATTATATTTGTTTCGTTCAAAGTAAGATATTTTACTTTGCAGAAACTACATTCTATTAATATATTCTGCATCTAGTATATCATATCTATCAAAAAAGAAAAGAATTTCTAAAGAAAAAGCCTAGTGTAGAGTGGAGTATTCCCTCTTAACACTAGACTTCTTTTTTATCCTAATAATACTCACCCTGACGGTAGTCCCATGAGTTAAAGGTGTCTGACAGGTGCATCATAATCTTATCAATGTCAAGCCCTTTGCGAATCACAACTGGAGCTGGTGAAGTTGAGCGTGCTCCTCCTTGTTCTGGGATGAGTTTGCCGTCTTTATCGACCATAGAGACCATCACACCTTGCTCGTAGCGAGTTTCAATCGTTTTGTCAGGCTGGATAGATGCCACATAGTCGTCTGCCTCGATAACAAGGTCAACTGCCCCTTCGATGCGTTCTCCGATACCTTCTACCTTACCACGGTTTCCTTTTCCAGATGGGTTAGCTGATGAGGCATAAACCATCTTGCCTTCTTCCCAAAGTTTGGCAGCCAATTGTTCCCCAGCTTTCCCAAATTTGATAACGAAACAGCTAGTACCACGCACGTCCGTCATGAGTTCTTCACGGCCATCCCCATACGCTTTGAGTTTTTCAAAGGCTTCTGGTTTCCATGGAAGGATACAACCAAGAAGAATATCTTCGTCCCAATGTTTTTGGTAAAAGGCTTCAATTTCTGGGTTGAGTTGTGCTAAAGTGCGAAGTTCATCCATGCTACCGCAGAGAACAACACCTGGTTTGTTACGGTTACGCTCTTTGGCTGCGAACTTGCGTTCAAGACCTGCCTTATCACTAGTCATGATGATATAACCAACTTTAGTAGGGCAAACGATACATCCGCCCTCACCTTTTAAAATGTCATAGCCTTCTTGTGAAAGTGTTCCCTTCCATTGAATGTGTTTTGTCATAATTCTATTTCCTTTTCTATTTTTCTTCTAATCCTGCCAGTAGGCTGGTCGTTGTTTTTCATAAGCAGCAATCAAATCTTCATACTGCAAGGTAATTCCGATATCATCCAAACCATTTAAGAGTTTGTGTTTCCATTCACTATCGATTTCGAAAGTGAATTCTCCAACTGGTGAGATGATTTTTTGTTGTTCCAAGTCCACAGTTACCTGATCAGTCGGTTGTAGCTGAGCTAGTTTCTCTCGAACCTCTCTGGGCTGTACAATAGGTAACATACCATTATTAAGTTCATTATTGTAATGAATGTCCCCAAAAGATCCTGCAATCACAACCTTAAAACCGTAGTCTGCTAGAGCCCAAGCTGCGTGTTCCCTCGAGGATCCTGCCCCAAAGTTATTCCCTGAGATGAGAATACTGGCTTTGCGATATTCAGGCCGGTTAAAGACAAAGTCTGGATCCTCAGTATACTTATCATCTAGATAACGCCAAGCATACATAAGGTACTTACCAAAGCCTTTTTTATCGATTAACTTGAGAAACTGCTTGGGTAGGATTTGGTCGGTATCGATATTATCATTCATGAGAGGAACGGTCGTTCCCGTATAAACTGTAAATTTCTCCATATCCTCTCCTTACTGGGCTTCTGGCATTTGCCGAACATCTACGAAGCGCCCTGCGATAGCTGCTGCAGCCGCCATGGCTGGACTGCAGAGATGGGTCTTAGCCCCAAATCCCTGTCTGTCTTCAAAGTTGCGGTTGCTGGTTGAGGCACAGTGAACGCCATCTGGAACCTTGTCAGGATTCATTCCTAGGCACATAGAGCAACCTGGGTCTCTCCATTCAAAGCCAGCATCTAAGAAAACTTTATCCAAGCCTAATTTCTCCGCAGCTCGTTTGACAGGACGAGAGCCTGGAACCACGATAGCCGTTAAGTTAGGAGCTATTTTCTTCCCTTTGACAAATCGCGCAGCCAGTTGCAAGTCGCTGAGACGAGCATTGGTACAAGAACCGATAAAGATATAACCTAGTTCAATATCCGCTGGCTTTTGACCTGGTTCCAAATCCATATAATTGTAGGCTCGTTCATCATTCATATCCTTAATTTCAGGGAATCTACTGTCAAAGTCAACCCCCATAGCAGGATTGGTGCCCCAGGTCACCATGGGAGCCAAGTCTGAGACATCCATCTGAATAACCTTATCATAAACGGCATCCTCATCACTGACAATTGTTTTCCAATCAGCCACAGCCTCTTCAAAGTCCTCTGGAACACATTCTCGTCCCTTGAGATAATCATAGGTGGTTTGGTCCGGATTCATGATTCCCATCTTAGAGCCAAACTCGATGGACATATTGCAGATGGTCATTCGCTCTTCCATGCTCAGTGCATCAATCGCTTGTCCACGATATTCCACCACATAACCAACACCACAGGCAACGCCGTACTTGGCAATCAAGGCGAGAATATAATCCTTAGAATAAACTCCTTTTTGAGGAACACCAGTGAATTCTACCAGCATTTTCTTGGGTTTGACCTGCCAGAGGGTCTGGGTAGCAAAAACATGCTCGACCTCACTGGTCCCAATTCCAAAGGCGATAGCTCCGAAAGCTCCGTGGGTTGCCGTATGGCTATCTCCGCAGACGATGAATTTCCCTGGTTGAGTCCGTCCTGTTTCTGGACCAACCATGTGAACGATTCCCTGCTTTTCAGAACCGTGGGCCGCATGTTCAATCCCAAACTCCTCAACATTTTCAGCAAGCTTATCAATTTGTGCTTTAGAAATCACATCTCGAATATCGTAGATATTGACTGTCGGGACATTGTGGTCAAAGGTTCCAAATGTCAAGTCTGGTCGTCTCAATCTACGACCTGCGTCTCGCAATCCTTGAAAAGCCTGAGGACTGGTCACTTCATGAATATAATGCTGGTCCACATACATGAGTTGGGGCTGCCCCTCTTCTCCCGTGATGACATGACGGTCCCATAATTTATCAAAAATAGATTTTCCTGCCATCCATTACCTCCAAATAAAATATAAGGCTCCTAGTGTGGTCACCATCCCGAGAAACCAAACTGTCTTAAAGTACCATTTTCTAGTCTTGTGATGAAAAGTAATTCCTGCCAACCAAGCTCCAAAACCACCACAAGTAAAGGCTAAAATGAGTAAGATTTTCTCAGGGATGCGCCAAGCTCTTCTCCTTGCCTTTGATTTGTCAATGCCATAAATCAAGAAAATCATGACATTCCAAATCAAAAGGACTAGAGTAATTTTTTCGTCTAACTTCATAACCTTGCAATAATAGCTTCCGTCATTTCCTTGGTAGAAGCCTGTCCACCAATATCTCTTGTTAAAACACCAGCTGCCAAACTTGCCTCAACAGCACGCTCGATACGTTCTGCATCCTCATAACGACCAAAGCTATCTCTCAACATCATGGCCACTGATAAAATCATGGAGATAGGATTAGCAATTCCTTGACCTGCAATATCAGGTGCCGAACCATGAATAGGTTCATAAAGACTTGGACCCTTTTCAGAGTGACTGGCTGATGGCATAACCCCAAGTGTGCCAGATAGAACGCTTGATTCATCAGATAAGATATCTCCGAAAAGATTCTCCGTCACGATGACATCAAACTTAGCAGGATTGGTAATCATAAGCATGGCAGCTGAGTCGACTAGCTGGTGCTCCAAGGTCACATCTGGGAAATCTTGTGAGACTTCCTCAGCTACTTTCCGCCAGAGTTTTGAGGTCGCTAGAACATTTTGCTTATCGATACTGGTAACGATTTTTCTGCGATTTCTTGCAATTTCAAAGGCCTTACGAATAATCCGTTCTACTTCCTCATAGCTATAGTCGTTGATATCACGCGCTTTTCGCTCTTCAAGGATATGATCTCCAAAGTAAATCCCACCAGTCAACTCACGCACCACGACAAAGTCTACACCAGCAATTCGTTCTGGTTTGAGTGGTGACAAATGTTTAAGACTGTCAAAGATTTTTACAGGGCGAATATTGGCATAGAGATTGAGTTCCTTACGGAGAGCTAGCAGGCCTTGTTCAGGGCGAACCGCTGCTCCATCATACTGAGGACTACCGATAGCTGCTAGTAGGATAGCATCTGCTTCCCTACTTGCCTTGAGGGTTTCATCAGGTAAGGGATGCCCTGCAGCATCAATACCTGCACCCCCGAAGGGTCGTCTGTCAATCTCATAGTCAAAACCTGTTTTTTCAGCTAGAGCTTCCAGAACCTCTAAACCAGCCTCTATGATTTCTGGGCCAATTCCGTCCCCTGCTAGAGCTACTATTTTCTTTGTCATAGCCTTCTCCTTCACACACTAGGCATATCTCGGTAAGAAACTCTACGTCCCATCTCACCAGCATTCTCTTTTTGAACAAAAGTATTAGCATTGATGTAGGCAATAGCCGATGCTTTCAACACATCGAAATCAAGACCTGCTGCGTTAAAGATGGTTTCTGTATCTCTGTTTTCAACAGTGACCAAGACTCGAGCCTGGGCATCAATTCCATCTGTCACCGCGTCAATAGTATAGGATACCAAGCGGACGGATTGATTAAAGAACTTATCGATAGCATTGAAGATCGCTTCAACAGAGCCTTGTCCGGTTGCATTAAATTCGACTTTTTCACCATCCATATTGGCCAGGCTAACAAGCGCTTCAATATCATTATCTGCATGAGTTTGAAGTTGTAAATCATCAAAGTGGAAGCCTTCTGGGTTTTCGACCATGGTGCCAGCGACCAGAGCTCGAATATCTGCATCTGTAATTTCTTGTTTCTTGTCGGCCAGTGCCTTGAACTTAGCGAAGAGTGGTTTGATGTCCTCTTCTGTAAAGTCTAGGGCCAATTCTCTTAGTTTCTCGACAAAGGCATGGCGGCCAGACAATTTACCAAGCGGAAGGCTATTACTCTTAACACCAACCAATTCAGGAGTGATAATTTCATAAGTAAGAGGATTTTTAAGGACTCCGTCTTGGTGAATACCAGACTCGTGAGAAAAGGCATTGCCACCAACCACAGCCTTGTTTTTAGGAACTGGAATACCAGAGAAGCGAGAAACCATTTCTGACGTATTCATTGTTTCATCCAAAACAATATCACTAGTTGCTTGGAAGAAATCCTCACGAATCTTCAAAGCAACAGCTACTTCTTCAAGAGCAACATTACCTGCGCGTTCACCGATACCATTAATAGTTCCCTGGACACGTCCAGCACCGTGTTTAATTGCTGTCAAAGTATTTGCAGTTGCCATTCCGAGATCATCGTGACAGTGGACACCAAAGACAACATTATGATCTGATTTAATATTTTCAGTCAAGTGATCAAAGATACGTGCAAACTCTTCTGGCGTGGTGAATCCAACCGTGTCAGGGATATTGATATAAGACGCACCAGCATCAACCGCTGTTTGAACGACTTGTAATAGGAAATCCAACTCTGTTCTGGTCGCATCCTCTGGAGAGAATTCGACCACTTCAAACTTAGAACGTGCATAAGAGACATGCTCCTTAATAGCTTCTAGAATCTCTTCCTTGCTCTTATTGAGCTTGTACTTGCGGTGAATGGGACTGGTAGCGATAAAGACATGAATCTGTGGATACTTGGCATCCTTAAGTGCCTCATAACAAGCATCAATATCAGATTTTACAGAACGAGCTAATCCTGTCACTGCTGTTTTTTTCATGGCTTTAGCAATTTCTTGAACGGCTATAAATGAATCTGGACTAGCAGCCGGAAAACCAGCTTCAATTACAGAAATTCCCCATTTCTCCAGCTGTCTTGCAATGGAAACTTTTTCCTTTATTGAGAAGTTAACACCAGGTGTTTGTTCCCCATCACGAAGACTTGTATCAAAAAATTCAACTTTACGCATAAGATTTCCCCTTTTCCAAATGTGGTTTTAAAAAAACATCTCGCTTAGAAGTCCAAGCGAGATGTTGATTCACTCCCGCTTGGTAAGCCAAACAGGACTAATGCTTTTTGCACTAGCCCGAGTACCTCAACAACAAAGCAAATTGATTAAACTTAGCTGTTTTCATGTTTGACTTTCTCCTTCGTTTGATATCTTGTTTAGTATTTTAGCATAGGTAAAAATACTTGTCAAGAAAAAATCAAATATTTTCTGAAAATTTCTTCAGTAAAGAATATTTAGCTAATTGAAAGTTCTTGAAAATCCTTGAAAGAGTTTATTTTTTAGAGGTTAAGCTCCAACTTTTCTCTATCAATTCCAGTACCATTTCATCTGACAAAGTATCATCAAAAACCACACTAATCCAGTAGCGTTTGTTCATATGAAAAGCTGGATAAATGCCCTTTTGTGAAAGCAAGTCAGCTACTTGATCATGTTTAAGGTTGACTGCTTCGACTAGACCTTCTCTGCCCTTTTCCAGCTTATCCCAAGAGATTCTCATCAAAACAGCATACCACTTTTGATTGCCTTCATGTCTTAACACTGCCGTATCAGGCGATTTTTCCCACAAAAACTCCAACTGATTACCATACTTTTCCTGAACTTGAGTCATGATTCGTTTAGTCTGAGGACAGATAAAATCTTGCACATCAAAACAAGCCTTCCGAATCTGGTAAAGAATCTCCAAACAAGCCTCACGGACACTTCCTACAAAACTCCCACGCATACTTTCCATATGAACTTGAGGATAGAGGTCACCGGTTTCCTGGTCAAAGACCTGAAAGTTCATATTATCAGCAGTAATAGACACAGTCATGACAAAGTCACCCTGCAAAATCTGGCAACTATAGGTCCAGACTCCACTATTTTCTACAAAACCAAAAGCATGAGCCTTTTCTTTATTAAATTGATAGGATTTAAAAATTTCAAACATAAGTGAAAACTGCTATCACAAGCTAGCAGTTCCTTTCTATTTTTTAAAAGACAACCTTGGTTCCATGCAATTGTGTTACACCCAGCTGGTCGATAAAAGTTTGACGGTTGTCCAAGTCAATCCCTCCACCTGGTAGAATTTCAATTTTACCTTTAGCATGTTCCAAAATTCTGTGATAGTGAGCAAAACGTTTCTCTAGTGAATCGCCAGACACACCAGCACGAGTTAAGATACGGGTGACACCAGCTTGGCTGAGCCAGTCAATAGCTTCCAACTGGTCTTCATCACTCAATTCATCAAAGGCCATGTGGAAGACAATTTCCATTCCTTTTGATGCAGCGATTAGCTTCTCAAGATTAGGCTTATCCAACTTTTTATCAGCAGTTAAAGCACCAAATACAACTCCTTGACTTCCAGCCTGAGCAGTCAACCGAATATCTTCTAGCATAATAGCAATTTCCATATCATTATAGACAAAATCGCCACCACGTGGACGAATCATGTTCATGATGGTTGTATCATAGTTAAGTGCCAGTTCAACTGCTGCCTTGGTCACTCCATAGCTGGGTGTTGTTCCACCAACTGCTAGATTATCACAGAGTTCGATTCGACGAGCTCCAGCCTGCATAGCTTTTTCAAGCAAGGTCACATTTTCAGCACAAAATTCGTAAATCATTTGATTCTCCTTGAGTATTACTTTGAATTTATTATATCATATTGTTGTAAATATGCTTTCAATTTTATCAAGGGAAATAGTTACAAATTTTATTTATTCTTTGTCTGGAATAACCTTGAAGAGATAATAAGTGATAAAGATGGTCAAAGCACCCAGACCGATTTTGACTGGTAAAAGAGGTGCAAAATAAATGGAAATTCCCATCAAGATGTAGATGGATACGATGATTTTTTTCTTACGTTCACGCGCAATAGACTTAGTCTCGCGAAAATCAGCAACATATGCTTGATAGAGCTTGGTATGATACAACCAATCTTCGAAGCGCTTGGAACTTCTTGAGAAACAAGCAATAGACAACAAAAGAAAAGGTGTTGTCGGCAACAAAGGCAAGACAACCCCAACAATAGCCAAGGCTAGTGATAAAAAACCAATTATCAGATAAATAAGACGCATAACTTCTCCTAGTTAAAATAATCTTCTTCTAGTTTCGCATAAAATGATGAATTTTGTCAAGTTCCAACCAAAAGAGCCTGAAATTCACTTTCAGGACTCTCTTCTTATTTAATCTTTTCTTCTTCGTAGTCACCCTTGCTACAAACAATCTGCTTGCCACCACCACGGACTTTTTTCTCCATGAGGAAGTTGCCACATTTTGGACAGTCACGACCAACAGGCTTATCCCAAGAGGTAAATTCACATTCTGGATAGCGATTGCAACCATAGAAAAGGCGATTGCGTTTGGTTTTACGCTCAATGATTTGTCCCTGATGACAACTTGGACACTCAACACCAATCTCTTTCACAATTGCTTGGGTATGGCGGCAATCTGGGAAATTGCTACAAGCGTAGAACTTACCAAAACGACCAAGTTTAATGACCATTGGACTGCCACACACTTCACAATCAAATCCAGCTGGTTCATCCTTGATTTGGATTTTTTCCATTTCTTCTTCAGCCTTGGCGACTTCTTTAGAGAATGGTTTGTAAAAGGCATCAATGACACGTTGCCACTGCTCTTTTCCGACTTCGACATCATCCAGTTTGCCTTCCATTTCAGCTGTAAAGGTCACGTTTACGATATCTGGGAAATATTCAACGATGAGCTTGTTGACAATTTCTCCCAACTCTGTTGGTTCAAAACGTTTGGCTGCAAGGCGAACATAATAACGTTTCTGAATAGTTTCAATGGTCGGTGCGTAGGTTGACGGACGGCCAACCCCATTTTCCTCCAAGGTCTTGATCAGTGTCGCTTCAGAATAGCGAGCAGGCGGTTGAGTGAAATGTTGCTCTGGTTTGCTATTCACCTGCTTAACCACATCTCCAACAGCCATATCTGGTAACATTTTATTCTTGTCAGAATCATTATAAATGGCAAGATAACCATCAAACTTAACCTGACTACCATTGGCAGCAAATTGGACTCCATTTTGAGACAATTTAACAGCCATGGTATCAAAGACAGCAGCTGTCATCTGGCTCGCTACAAAACGATTCCAGATAAGGGTATAAAGCTTGAGTTGATCCTTGTCCAGATACTTAGCAATACTTTCAGGTGTATTAAAAACACTAGACGGACGAATCGCCTCATGGGCATCCTGAGCACCTGATGCATTTTTGACCTTGCTACCGTGCTTAGAATACGTGCTACCAAAACGGTCCGTAATGAAACTTGCTGCTTCATTCTGTGCCACTGGACTGATACGAGTCGAATCAGTACGCATATAGGTAATCAAACCTTGAACACCAGAACCGATATTGATCCCTTCATAGAGCTGTTGGGCAACCATCATGGTCTTTCGAGTACGGAAATTGATTTTATTGGCAGCATCCATCTGCATAGATGAAGTGGTATAGGGTAATGGAGCATTGCGTTTGCGCTCTTTCTTATCTACCTGATCCACTGAAAAATCTTTGCTAGTCAGACGAGACAGGACTTCCTTAACATCATCATTGCTAGTCAGTTTCAACTTTTTGCCATCTACTCCATAGAAGGAAGCCTGGAATTGCTTGGTTCCCTTTTTAAAGACAGCATCAATTGTCCAGTATTCCTCTGGCTGGAAGGCATTGATTTCATTTTCACGATCAATGATGAGTTTAAGGGCAATAGACTGTACGCGACCTGCTGACAAGCCCTTCTTGACCTTCTTCCACAAAATAGGCGAAATCGAATAGCCTACCAAGCGGTCCAGGACACGACGAGCCTGTTGGGCATCGACCAAGTCCATATCAATCTTACGAGGTTCTTTAAAAGCATTTTTGACCGCATCCTTGGTGATTTCATTGAAGACCACACGGTTGGCATCATTTTCATCCAAGTTGAGAATATGGGCCAAATGCCAAGAAATCGCTTCTCCTTCACGGTCCGGGTCACTCGCCAGAAAGACTTTATTAGCTTTTTTAGCTTCTTTTTTCAAGTCATTGATAAGAGGGCCTTTTCCTCGGATATTGATATATTGCGGTTCATAATTATTTTCAATATCGACGGACATACTGGATTTCTTCAAATCACGGATATGCCCGACACTGGCTAAAACCTTGTAGTTTCTGCCGAGATATTTTTCAATCGTCTTGGCCTTAGCTGGCGACTCCACGATGACTAGATTTTTTTTAACTGTTGATTTTTTCTTTTTTGTTGCCGTAGCCACAGTATCACACCTTTTCAAAGTAATAAACTTTATAAAGTGTAAACCATTTTTTGAACCCTGTCAAGACTTAGCTACTATAATAGAAGAAAAGTTTATACTTAAGACTTCAGTCTTCCTTTGATATACTGGAAGAAATATTCTACCAGTTCTTCCTTGCTAAGTTGTTCTGAATCAGACAATTGTGAAACTTGAACAGAAACATCACTTAAACCATAGTCCCCCCTCTTACTGGAAATCATATCAAGCTCTTCTTCTGTCAAATAATTTCCTGAGATGGTTAGCTTTAGGGTATGATTTTTTTTAGAATAGGTTTTTTTCAAAATATTATGCCCCTGAAACTGCTCTGATATAAATTTATTAAGGGACTCTTTTTTCAACGTTTCTCTGACTAAAGTCGTTGCAGAGATGAAACTCGGAATCATCAGCAAAACAGCAACTAGAAGCAAAATCCTGCGCATTTTAGAGTCTTCTTCATTATCTCTAAAATAGTGCTTCTTAACCATCATCAACCTAACACCTATATAAGTCGCAATGACAATAAAACTACAATTGATGAGGAATAGGTAAGAGGAGCCTATGATAAATTTTAGATTAGCAGAAGCAATAGCATAACCTACCGTACAAAGAGGAGGCATCAAAGCAGTTGCAATAGCGACACCAGGGACGATATTATTGGTCTCTTTTTTCCTAGCACCAATAATACCTGCTATCCCTCCTACAAAAGCAATGAGAACATCCCAAATAGTCGGAGAGGTTCTAGCAACAATCTCCGAACTAGCATACGAAATGGGAGAAAGATAAAAATAAAGTGTTGAAGCGATTAAACTGGCAAGAATTTGAATAGCTAATATTTTAAAAGATTTTCTTAACAATTTAAAATCAAATATAGCTAGAGAGAGCCCCACCCCCAGAATAGGTGTCATCAAAGGAGAGATTAACATAGCTCCAATAATCACGGGAGTCGAATCCATATTTAATCCGATAGAGGCGATAAGCATGGCACATAGTAAAATCGCTAAATCACTTCTGGAGAGTTCTAATTCTTCGTATATTTTATTTCTAAATTCTACCAACGAATACAGTTTATTATTTGTCACAAATATCTTCCTTTCCTAGCTAACTAGTCGCTAATACTCTTCGAAAATCTCTTCAAACCACGTCAGCTTCACCTTGCCGTATAGATGTTACTGACTTCGTCAGTTCTATCTGCAACCTCAAAACAGTGTTTTGAGCTGACTTCGTCAGTCTTATCTACAACCTCAAAGCAGTGCTTTGAGCAACCTGCGGCTAGCTTCCTAGTTTGCTCTTTGATTTTCATTGAGTATAAAATCCTAACAAACTCAATGCTTTAGTAGTCTGATATGCCAATCTCATGAGGTCTTTTTATCATTTTCCATCACATCCTGACGCAACTATCTATTGCTATCTCTCATCAGCTTCATTTCTAGTAAATGAAAATCAAACTCGGAAGCTCACCGTAGCTTGCTCAAAACACAGCAAGACAAAGCTGAGCTGACGTAAAAAGATTTTCGAAGAGTATCATCATCAATTTCAGACCATTTTTTATAATAACCATTTTATTTTTATCTGTCAAGGTCTTTGAATTCTTTCTTAAACAAGCCTTGTAATCTCTACTTTTGAAGAATTTATTTTTCCTTACTGGCAATACTTGAGACGATACTGCTCCCTGATAATAAGCTGACCAAGATTAGTCACAAGCAACTCTCCTTTCTCAATCACACTAAATTGCTTTCCTTCCTATGAGAAAAGTCCTCCACTCTACTTATTCACTTAGAAAAAACGCATAAGATCAAGTGAAAAAAACCTGATAGGATGCGTTTTATTGTGGGGATATTTACTTCATTTTATCTTGAAATTAATTTTTTCTCAGAATTCTAGCTTAGGTCATTTTTAAAATTCAAATTCCGCAAGAACATCTTGCCCACTGGTGACCAATTTTGCCCCTTCTTGAATCAAATGATGGCAACCGTCTGATAGTCCATCTAAAATGCTACCAGGAATAGCAAAAACATCGCGTCCTTCTTCCATTGCTCGCTCACAGGTAATGAGACTACCTGAGCGCATCTTGGCCTCTGCTACAATCACACCACGACAAAGTCCAGCGATGATGCGATTACGGGCAGGAAAATGAAATTTCAGAGGTTGTTCACCAGGTCCATATTCACTTAAAACCAGATGATCATTTCCGATATAGTCTTGCAAGCGTTTATTGGCTTTAGGATAAAACACATCCAGTCCTGTTCCAATCACTGCAATGGTTTTTCCGCCATTTTGAAGAGCTGCCATATGAGCTGCTGTGTCAATGCCCTTGGCTAATCCACTGACGATAACCAGTTCATTTTCCAATCCCTGAATGACTTTTTCAACTGACTTAGCTCCCTGTTTGCTACAAGCACGACTACCCACAACCGCTACTTTTGGAAATTTCAGGAGGTCAAGATTTCCCTTGTAAAATAAAAGCACAGGCGCATCATATATTTCACTCAAATCCCAAGGGTAACAGTCATCTAAAATAGAGAAAGATGGAAATTTTTGAAACTCCTTCTCCAAATGCGCATCGTCTATCTGAAAATAACGTTCCATAAAAACGGCTGGATTACGGCAACCTGATATATCTGCAATATCACCTAACAACAGTTCTTGATCGACATTTTCACCGTATTCTAGGACTGTCAAAATCTGTTGATTGGTCAAACCTGATTTTTTCAACTTATAAATTTCATAGTTTGTGATTTTCATAAATAACTCCATTTCTTTTTCTACTCATCTATTTATTCGTAAAAAAATCAAAAAACATCCGACTATTTGTAATCCCCCAATAATGAAGTATATTGAAAAATCTCCAGACTAGAGAACTCATTGACGGTTCCTAATCTGGAGATTTTATTATTTCCTCATCATAGCTACAAAGCTACTCACTCAGTTCCTGAAAGTAGTGTTTTCTTCAAAACTAGACTTCTTCTTTGAGTTGACTGAGAACAGTCTTGATTTCAGAAATTAGTTCTGCTTCTTTTTGAGAATCTTTTTGATGGCTATCTACAAAGAGTCGTGCTTCATCAGCTAATTTCTTAGCCTTGTTTAGAACTTTTTTATCCTTGTCGCTAGCCTCTAGCTCAACTAGAAGTTGATTCAATTCTCTTAAAAGCTTATCTAGTTGAGAATTTTTCTTACGAGCCAACGCAAAGAGGAGAGCTCCTAGAAGAGAGAGCACTGCAGCTCCAAAGACACCATATAGAGGGACATCTGTCGCATTTGTAGGTTCCTTGGTACTTTCTGCTTCTTTATTTAAGTTTGACGCAGACTGACTCTTATCAGCTGATGTGCCAGTTTGTAGAGAATTGAGAACCTGTCTAACTTTAGCAAGGAGGTCTGCCAATTCTTGAGCTGTTAAGTTTTCATTATCAAGAGCTGCTTGCGCCTCTCCCAAAATACGCTGTGCTTCTTCAAGTACTTCAGGAGATAGACCTGCTAAGTCTTGCAAGCGACGTTCCAGATCCTCTACTAGAGTACGAAGTTCTGACTTGTCCACAGCCGATGGAATTGTACCTGTTTGGGAATTCCCTGCAAATCCAACGCTTCTACGAGCACGGCGTGGAGGAGTTCTGCGATTTCTTGTAGCAGATGGTGGAGTCACAGGGCTTGTCTCAGGCTGAGCTGAATCCGAAGGAGAAGCTGGTGTTTGACTGCTATCCTTATCCTCTGGATTTGATGGAGGAGTTTGATCCTTATCTTGACCAGACAGTCTTCGAACATTAGCTCTAGCCAGAGCCTCAGCTAAAACCTGATCCATGCTAGATAAAGCTGCTTGCTTCGCTTGTTCGATTTCAGCTTGTGTTTTGGCTTGATCAATTCTCTCAAGAGCATCTTGAAGAGCTTGCCTTACTTGGTTCTTAGCATCTTCTTTTTCAAATAGCGAGAGATTGGCATTGTCATCAATAAGAGTAAGGGTAAGATTCGCTTTTTGCTCTGCGTCTAATTTAGCTGACTTGTTCGCCTCTGCTGTCGGAGAGATTTGACCTAAATCTTGCTCAAGCGTTGTTTTCGCAGTATCAATATCGCGTTGGCTACTTGCCCCATCAATTGCTTGTTTAGCTTTTTCAAGTGCTGCTTCAACTTGTTTATTCGCTTTGTTGCGCTCTTCGGTTGTCAGATGTTGAATGCCGTCAAAGCTTTGTTTCTTCGCATTCGCTTTTTGCTCTGCGTCTA
>NZ_JBBJZX010000013.1:0-34066 GCF_038148935.1 Streptococcus pseudopneumoniae
ACTTGGACTTCTTGGAGCCCTAAGTGGATTTGGACTTCTTGCTCGCAAGAAAAAAGAAGACTAATCTTTCTAATGGGTATAATTTGTTTGCAATGAACAGATTGTCCTTAATGAGGATGGGCAAAAACTTCATTTCAGGATAAAATGAAGCCACAATAAAACGCATAGTATCAAGTTTTCAAGACCTGATATTATGCGTTTTTTAATTTTACAGACTTTTTCGGCCTCGCTTATTGTATAGTGAAATGAGATAAAAAATGGACAAATTGATTGGGGGATTTAAACCAACTTATAACAATGTTTTAGAAAACTCGGCGGACTATTCCAGATTCAATCAACTATAATGTTAAAAGTTATTGTACCTGTAGAGGTTCCACAATTTCGTCATTTTGAGACTAAAAAGAGAATGGTTTCCATGCTTTGATTGCTGCTCTCTACAAACGTGAGCTTGTGCATGAGTCGAACGTTGGGGAGCTCCTCGATATGTTAGAGGATTGGGAGTTTTAAAAAATCCTTGTTTATGCTTTTTATATGCCATTGATTTACAGTAAATAAAAAGACTGAGAGCTTACTTCTCAGTCTTGTATATGTTGAAAGAGGTGGTCGAGTTGATTTAGGTAGTCGGTGCGTGAGTTGATAATTCTCAGGATATGGACTTCTTTTTCATGAATGAGGTAAAAGAGTAGGTATTGTTTAGAGACAATCATTCTGAGAGTATTTCCTGGATAGAGGGAGTAGCCGATTTTATGGTCAAAGTTAATACCGCCCTCTGGTGAGAAGGTGAGTAGGTTGCTGGTTTGTTGGAGGCGAGTGATGACTTTCTTGGCTATGTTTTCACTGAAGTCTGTGGAGTAGTAGATGAAAATATCGTCCAAGTCTTGTCTGGCTTGTTCTGTAAAGCGTACTTTATAGTCCATACTTTGAAAAGACCTCGTCTGCGTCGTAGAGACGCCCCTCGATGATGTCTTGGTAGCCTTTATCTAGTTCTGCTTTGAGTTCTCCTAGGAAGATTTCTGCTTTGAGTTGGTCGGCTGTTTTAATTGGGAGACCTTTTTCAAGGACGATTTGTTCTACAAAGAGGTTGAGGGCATCTGAAAGGCTGATGTTTTGGCTTTCTAGGATGGTTTTTGCTTCTTCAAATAGTTGAGTATTGACGCGGAAGTTATAAACTCGGTCTCGTTTAAGTGTTGACATGGCATTTCTCCTTGTAATGATAGTGTATTACATATACATTACAAAAAAAGATCGAGAAAGTCAAGGGCTGTTTTAGTAGGGAAGGATGGTAGGTTGGTAATTTAAACTATCAAACAGAATTTTTGATTAAAAGTATTATTTTAAGAGAAAAATTTTCAATTTCACAAATTTTAGGCAAACGCTTGCATTCTAGTTTTTATTGGACTATAATAGGTTGGTATAAAACCTTCTGTAATAATATTGAGAAGGTGTAGAAAGTAAGGATTTAGATTACTTGTATTGGAAAATACAATGTTGCTATTCCTTACCATAGGGAGATAGATATGGCAATGATAGAAGTGGAACATCTTCAGAAAAATTTTGTGAAGACTGTTAAGGAACCGGGATTGAAGGGGGCATTACGCTCCTTTATTCATCCTGAAAAGCAGACCTTTGAAGCGGTTAAGGATTTGACCTTTGAGGTTCCTAAGGGGCAGATTTTAGGATTTATCGGGGCAAATGGTGCTGGGAAGTCGACAACCATTAAAATGCTGACAGGGATTTTAAAACCGACATCTGGTTTTTGTCGGATTAACGGCAAGATTCCCCAGGACAATCGTCAAGATTACGTCAAAGATATTGGGGTTGTTTTTGGACAACGCACCCAGCTATGGTGGGATTTGGCACTGCAAGAGACCTACACGGTTTTGAAAGAGATTTACGATGTGCCAGACTCGCTCTTTCATAAGCGCATGGATTTTTTGAATGAAGTCTTGGATTTGAAGGACTTTATCAAGGATCCCGTGCGGACTCTTTCACTAGGGCAGCGCATGCGGGCGGATATTGCGGCTTCCTTGCTTCACAATCCCAAGGTTCTCTTTTTAGATGAGCCGACCATTGGTTTGGACGTTTCGGTCAAGGATAACATTCGTCGGGCTATTACTCAGATCAATCAGGAGGAAGAAACCACCATTCTCTTGACCACTCACGACCTGAGCGACATTGAGCAACTCTGTGATCGGATTTTCATGATTGATAAGGGCCAAGAGATTTTTGATGGAACGGTGAGCCAACTCAAGGAAACCTTTGGCAAGATGAAGACACTCTCCTTTGAACTGCTACCAGGTCAAAGTCATCTCGTTTCTCACTATGAAGTCTTTTCGGATATGACAATTGATAGACAAGGAAATAGTCTCAACATTGAATTCGATAGTTCTCGCTACCAGTCAGCTGATATTATCAAGCAAACCCTGTCTGATTTTGAAGTCCGTGATTTGAAGATGGTGGATACGGATATTGAGGATATTATCCGTCGCTTCTACCGAAAGGAGCTCTAAGATGCTCAAATTGTGGAGACGTTATAAACCCTTTATCAATGCAGGTGTTCAGGAATTGATTACCTATCGAGTCAATTTTATTCTCTATCGGATTGGCGATGTCATGGGAGCTTTTGTGGCCTTTTATCTCTGGAAGGCTGTCTTTGATTCCTCACAAGAGTCCTTGATTCAGGGCTTTAGTATGGCAGATATCACCCTCTACATCATCATGAGTTTTGTGACCAATCTGTTGACCAGGTCTGATAGCTCCTTTATGATTGGGGAGGAGGTCAAGGATGGTTCCATCATCATGCGATTGTTGAGACCGGTGCATTTTGCGGCCTCTTACCTTTTCACCGAACTTGGATCCAAGTGGTTGATTTTTATTAGCGTTGGCATTCCATTTTTAAGTGTCATTGTCTTGATGAAAATCTTATCTGGGCAAGGGATGGTAGAAGTGTTGGGTTTAACTGTCCTTTATCTCTTTAGTCTAACGCTAGCTTATCTGATCAACTTTTTCTTTAATATCTGCTTTGGATTTTCAGCCTTTGTGTTTAAAAATCTTTGGGGTTCCAACCTACTTAAGACTTCCATAGTGGCCTTTATGTCTGGAAGTTTGATTCCCTTGGCTTTCTTTCCAAAGGTTGTTGCAGATATTCTGTCCTTCCTGCCTTTTTCATCCTTAATCTACACACCAGTCATGATTATTGTTGGGAAATACGATGCCAGTCAGATGCTTCAGGCACTCCTTTTGCAGTTTTTCTGGCTCTTAGTGATGGTGGGCTTGTCTCAGTTGATTTGGAAACGAGTCCAGTCATTTATCACCATTCAAGGAGGTTAGTATGAAAAAATATCAACGCATGCATCTGATTTTTATCAGACAATACATCAAGCAAATCATGGAATACAAGGTGGATTTTGTAGTTGGTGTCCTGGGAGTTTTTCTGACCCAAGGCTTGAACCTATTGTTTCTCAATGTTATCTTTCAACACATCCCATCCCTAGAAGGTTGGACTTTTCAAGAAATTGCCTTTATATATGGTTTTTCCTTGATTCCCAAGGGATTGGACCATCTCTTTTTTGACAATCTCTGGGCATTGGGGCAACGCTTGGTGAGAAAGGGAGAGTTTGACAAATATCTGACTCGTCCTATCAATCCTCTCTTTCACATCTTGGTTGAGACCTTTCAGATTGATGCCTTGGGCGAACTCTTGGTCGGTGGAATTTTATTGGGAACAACCATGACCAGCATTGCTTGGACTCTTCCAAAATTCCTGCTTTTCCTAGTTTGTATTCCTTTTGCGACCTTGATTTATACTTCCTTGAAAATCGCGACAGCCAGCATCGCTTTTTGGACCAAGCAGTCAGGGGCTATGATTTACATTTTCTATATGTTTAATGATTTTGCTAAGTATCCGATTTCTATTTATAATTCCCTTCTTCGTTGGTTGATTAGCTTTATCGTGCCTTTTGCTTTTACGGCCTACTATCCTGCCAGCTATTTCTTGCAGGACAAGGATGTACTCTTTAACATTGGAGGTTTGATTTTGATTTCCCTTGTCTTTTTTGGTATTTCCCTTAAACTCTGGGACAGGGGCTTGGATTCTTATGAAAGTGCTGGATCCTAAGATGAAGAAACTCAAAGCCTTGTCTCAAGACAGGCTTTTTCTAATAGAGATGAAAATTCCTTGACATCTATTCTCAGAGTGCTATACTGTAAGTGTAATCGCCGATTTAGCTCAGTTGGTAGAGCAAGGCACTCGTAAAGCCTAGGTTATAGGTAGATAAACGACTGAGGATTTGAAAAAATAGATATGTAGAAAATAACCGTTAAGCCTCGTTCTTAGCGGTTATTTATATTGTTTAATAGCGCTGATATTTCATCAATGATGTTTGACTTTGTGATTCTTCTAGTGCTTTAAGTTGATTGCTACTATTTTTGATGGTGTGAATGTTCTGATAATATTCCCCAGTTAACTACGAAAGTTTTTGACTCTATATTTTTAACGCGTGTTAAAAAATAAATTAATGCATGTTAATTTTTATTGACTTAATTTTTTTAAATGATATACTATTTTTATGGAGAGCTAACAATTATATATAAATGTACTACTCTATTTCCTAGATAATACTTAGTAAAACTTTTTATAACAAAGGCTAGCAAAGTTAAAGTTTTCTATCTATTGGAAGTTAAATAAATATGTAAGGAATTGAAATGAAAAAAAGTACAGTATTGTCATTAACCACAGCTGCAGTTATTTTAGCAGCATATGTCCCTAATGAGGTAGTTTTAGCAGACACATCTAGCTCTGAAGATGCTTTAAATATCTCTGATACAGAAAAAGTAGTAGTAGATAAGGAAGCAGAAAATAAAGAAAAACATGAAAATATTCATAATGCTATAGAAACTTCAAAAGATACTGAAGAGAAGAAAACAACGGTTATTGAGGAAAAAGAAGTTGTTAGTAAAGAATCTGTGATAGATAACAAAACTAGCAATGAAGAAGAAAAAATCAAAGAAGATTCCAATCAATCCAAAGAAGATAAAGCGGACTCGTCTGCAAGTAAAGACCCAGAAAGTCCCAAAAAAGAGGATAAACTTGTCTATATTGCTGAATTTAAAGATAAAGAATCTGGAGAAAAAGCAATCAAGGAATTATCCAATCTTAAGGATACAAACGTTTTATATACCTATAATACGATTTTTAATGGTGTTTCAATAGAAACAACTCCAGATAATCTGGATAAAATTAAACTAATAGAAGGTATTTCATCGGTTGAACGGTCACAAAAACTCCAACCCATGATGAATCATGCCCGAAAGGAAATTGGAGTTGAGGAGGCTATCGATTACCTAAAGGCCATTAATGCTCAATTTGGGAAAAACTT
Source organism: Streptococcus pseudopneumoniae (assembly GCF_038148935.1). Classification (GTDB taxonomy): domain Bacteria; phylum Bacillota; class Bacilli; order Lactobacillales; family Streptococcaceae; genus Streptococcus; species Streptococcus pseudopneumoniae_U. Next base: position 5,379 of record NZ_JBBJZX010000013.1, read on the forward strand.
TGATGGTAGAGGTATGGTCATTTCAAATATCGATACCGGGACAGATTATAGGCATAAGGCCATGAGGATTGATGATGATGCTAAAGACTCAATGAGATTTAAAAAAGAAGACTTAAAAGGTACTGATAAAAATTTCTGGTTGAGTGATAAGATTCCTCATGCTTTCAATTATTATAATGGTGGTAAAATTACTGTAGAAAAAGCTGATGATGGAAGCGATTATTTTGATCCACATGGAATGCATATTGCAGGGATTCTTGCGGGAAATGATACTGAAAAAGACATCAAGAACTTTAATGGAATAGATGGTATTGCTCCTAATGCACAGATCTTCTCTTATAAAATGTACTCTGACGCAGGATCTGGGTTCGCAGGGGATGAAACAATGTTTCATGCTATTGAAGATTCCATCAAACACAATGTCGATGTTGTTTCGGTATCATCTGGCTTTACAGGAACAGGTCTTGTAGGTGAGAAATATTGGGAGGCTATTAGAGCATTAAGAAAAGCAGGCATTCCAATGGTTGTCGCTACGGGTAACTATGCGACTTCTGCTTCAAGTTCTTCTTGGGATTTAGTGGCAAATAATCATCTGAAAATGACCGACACTGGAAATGTAACGCGAACAGCAGCACATGAAGATGCGATAGCAGTCGCATCTGCTAAAAATCAAACAGTTGAGTTTGATAAAGTTAACATAGGTGAAGAAAATTTTAAATACAGAAATATAGGGGCCTTTTTCGATAAGAATAAAATCACAACAAATGAAGATGGTTCAAAAGCTCCTGATAAATTGAAATTTGTATATATAGGCAAAGGCCAAGACCAAGAGTTGATAGGTTTGGATCTTAGAGGCAAAATTGCAGTAATGGATCGAATTTATACCAAGGATTTAAAAGATGCTTTTAAAAGAGCAACGAATAAGGGAGCACGCGCCATTATGGTTGTAAATACTGTCAATTACTACAATAGAGATAATTGGACAGAGCTTCCAGCTATGGGATATGAAGCGGATGAAGGGACTAAAAGTCAAGTATTTTCAATTTCAGGAGATGATGGTGTAAAGTTATGGAACATGATTAATCCTGATAAAAAAACTGAGGTTAAAAGAAATAGTAAGGAAGATTTCAAAGATAAATTGGAGCAATACTATCCAATTGATATGGCAAGCTATAATTCTAATAAACCGAATGTAGGTGACGAAAAAGAGATTGACTTTAAGTTTGCACCTGACACAGACAAAGAATTGTATAAAGAAGATGTCATCGTTCCAGCAGGATCCACATCTTGGGGACCGAGAATAGATTTACTTTTAAAACCCGATGTTTCAGCACCTGGTAAAAACATTAAATCTACTCTCAATGTCATTAATGGGAAATCAACTTATGGCTATATGTCAGGAACTAGTATGGCAACTCCAATCGTAGCAGCTTCTACTGTTTTGATTAGACCGAAGTTAAAGGAAATGCTTGAAAGACCTGTATTGAAAAATCTTGAGGGAGATGACAAAATAGATCTTACAAGTCTTACAAAAATTGCTCTACAAAATACTGCGCGACCGATGATGGATGCAACGTCTTGGAAAGAAAAAAGTCAATACTTTGCATCACCTAGACAACAGGGAGCAGGGCTAATTAATGTGGCCAATGCTTTGAGAAATGAAGTTGTAGCGACTTTCAAAAACAAGGATTCTAAAGGTTTGGTAAACTCTTATGGTTCTATTTCTCTTAAAGAAATAAAAGGAGAAGAAAAATATTTTAAAATTAAGCTTCACAATACATCAAACAGACCTTTGACTTTTAAAGTTTCAGCATCAGCGATAACTACAGATTCTCTAACTGATAGACTAAAACTGGATGAAACATACAAAGATGAAAAATCTCCAGATGGTAAGCAAATTGTTCCAGAAATCCACCCAGAAAAAATCAAAGGAGCAAATATCACATTTGAGCATGATACTTTCACTATAGGCGCAAATTCTAGCTTTGATTTGAATGCGGTTATAAATGTTGGAGAGGCTAAAGACAAAAATAAATTTGTAGAATCATTTATTCATTTTGAGTCAGTGGAAGAAATGGAAGCTCTAAACTCTAACGGGAAGAAAATAAACTTCCAACCTTCTTTATCAATGCCTCTAATGGGATTTGCTGGGAATTGGAACCACGAACCAATCCTTGATAAATGGGCTTGGGAAGAAGGATCAAAATCAAAAACAATGGGAGGTTATGATGATGATGGTAAACCGAAAATTCCAGGAACCTTAAATAAGGGAATTGGTGGAGAACATGGTATAGATAAATTTAATCCAGCAGGAGTTATACAAAATAGAAAAGATAAAAATAGAACATCCCTAGATCAAAATCCAGAATTATTTGCTTTCAATAACGAAGGGCTAAATGCATCATCAAGTGGTTCTAATATTGCTAATATTTATCCTTTAGATTCAAATGGAAATCCTCAAAAGGCTCAACTTGAAAGAGGATTAACACCTTCTCCACTTGTATTAAGAAGTGCAGAAGAAGGATTGATTTCAATAGTAAATACAAATAAAGAGGGAGAAAATCAAAGAGACTTAAAAGTCATTTCGAGAGAACACTTTATTAAAGGAATTTTAAACTCTAAAAGCAATGATGCAAAGGGAATCAAATCATCTAAACTAAAAGTTTGGGGAGATTTGAAGTGGGATGGACTCATCTATAACCCTAGAGGTAGAGAAGAAAATGAACCAGAAAGTAAGGATAACCAAGATCCAGCTACTAGGATAAGAGGACAATTTGAATCAATAGCTGAGGGTCAATACTTCTACAAATTCAAATATAGATTAACCAAGGATTATCCATGGCAAGTTTCTTATATACCAGTAAAAATTGATAATACAGCTCCAAAAATTATTTCAATTGATTTTTCTAATCCAGATAAAATTAAATTGATCGCAAAAGATACCTACCACAAGGTAAAGGATGAGTATAAACACGAAACCTTGTTTGCTAGAGACCAAAAAGAACATCCTGAGAAATTTGAAGAAGTAGCCAACGAAGTATGGTATGCAGGTGCAGCTCTTGTCGATGAGTATGGAGATGTTGAGAAAAATCTTGATGTAACTTACGCCGGAGAGGGTGAGGGAAGAAATAGGAAGCTTGATAAAGATGGAAATACTATCTACGAAATTAGCGGAGCAGGAGATTTAAGAGGAAAAATCATCGAAGTAATCGCCCTAGATGGTGCAAGCAACTTCACCAAAATCCATAGAATTAAATTTGCTGATCATGCTGATGAAAAGGGGATGATTTCTTATTACCTAGTAGATCCTGACAAAGATGCTTCTAAATATGAAAAACTTGGTGAAATTTCTGAAGATAAACTCAAAAATGCAAAGAGCCCAAAGGAAAATACCAATAATAATCAAGCTAAGGATGAAGATTCAAAACCAGATGAAGAAAGTTCAGTTGAGGGAGAAGCTAGCCTTGAAATAAATAAAACTATTTCAACAATTAGAAACTTTGAAAATAAAGACCTAAAGAAACTCATTAAAAAGAAATATAGGGAAGAAGAGGACTTTGTAAATGGTGGTACAAGAACAGTAGAACTTGATTATCGATATGACGATAAAGGAAATATAGCTGCCTATGACGATGGTAGCGCCTTAGAATATGAAACTGAGAAACTTGACGAAATCAAATCAAAAATTTATGGTGTTCTAAGCCCGTCTAAAGATGGACACTTTGAAATTCTTGGAAAGATACGTAATGTGTCTAAAAATGCCAAGGTATATTATGGAAATACCTATAAATATATAGAAATCAAAGCGACCAAGTATGATTCCAATTCAAAAACGATGACATTTGATTTATACGCTAATATTAATGATATTGTGGATGGATTAGCTTTTGCAGGAGATATGAGATTCTTTGTTACAGATGATGGTCAGAGAAAAGCTGAAACGAAGATTAGAATGCCTGAAAAAAATAGGGAAACTAAGACAGAATATCCCTATGCATCAAGTTATGGGAATATAATAGAATTAGGGGAAGGAGATCTTTCAAAGAACAAACCAAATAATTTAACTGAAATGGAATCTGGTAAAATCTATTCTGATTCAGAAAAACAACAATATCTATTAAAGGATAATATCATTCTGAGAAAAGGCTATGCACTAAAAGTGACTACCTATAATCCTGGAAAAACGGATATGTTAGAAGGAAATGGAGTCTATAGCAAGGAAGATATAGCAAAAATACAAAATTCCAATCCTAATCTAAGAGCCCTTTCAGAAAAAATAATTTATTCTGACAGTAGAAATGTTGAAGATGGAAGAAGTACTCAAGCTGTATTAATGTCGGCTTTGGACGGCTTTAACATTGTAAGGTATCAAGTGTTTACATTTAAAATGAACGATAAAGGGGAAGCTATCGATAAAGACGGAAATCTTGTAGCAGATCCTTCTAAACTTGTATTATTTGGTAAGGATGGTAAAGAGTACACTGGAGAGGATAAGTCCAATGTAGAAGCTATAAAAGAAGATGGCTCTACGTTATTTATTGATGCAAAACCAGTAAATCTTTCAATGGACAAGAACTACTTTAATCCATCTAAATTTAATAAAATTTATGTACGAAATCCAGAGTTTTATTTAAGAGGTAAGATTTCTGATAAGGGTGGTTTTAACTGGGAATTGAGAGTTAATGAATCTGTTGTAGATAATTATTTAATCTACGGAGATTTACACATTGATAACACTAGAGATTTTAACGTTAAGCTTAATGTTAAAGACGGTGACATCATGGACTGGGGAATGAAAGACTATAAAGCAAACGGATTTCCAGATAAGGTAACAGATATGGATGGAAATGTTTATCTTCAAACTGGCTATAGCGATTTGAATGCGAAAGCGGTTGGAGTACACTATCAATTTTTATATGATAATGTTAAACCAGAAGTAAACATTGATCCAAAAGGAAATACTAGTATCGAATATGCTGATGGAAAATCTGTGGTCTTTAACATCAATGATAAAAGAGATAATGGATTCAATGGTGAGATTCAAGACAAACATATTTATGTAAATGGAAAAGAATATAAATCATTTGATGATATTAAACAACTAACAGATAAGACACTAAATATTAAGATTCTTGTAAAAGATTTTGCAAGAAATACAACCGTAAAAGAATTCATTTTAAATAAAGATACGGGAGAGGTAAGAGAATTAAAACCTCATAGGGTAACTGTGACCATTCAAAATGGAAAAGAAATGAGTTCTAAGATAGTGTCGGAAGAAGATTTTATTTTACCTGTCTATAAGGGTGAATTAGAAAAAGGATATCAATTTGATGGCTGGGAAATTTCTGGTGTCGAAGGGAAAAAAGATGCTGGTTATGTTATTAATGTGTCAAAAGATACCCTTATAAAACCTGTATTCAAGAAAATAGAGGAGAAAAAGGAGGAGGAAAATAAACCTACTTTTGATGTATCCAAAAAGAAAGATAACCCACAGGCAAATCCTAGTCAATTAGATGAAAGTCACAGAAAAGAAGACTTACAAAGAGAAAATCATTCACACAAATTTGATTCAACCAAAGATGTCAAAACTACAGTTCCTGTACAAGTAAATTATAGTCAATTAGATGAAAGTCAAAGATCTGATTCAACTAAGGATGTTACAGCTACAGTTCCTGATAAAAATGATAAAAACTTTGAAAATAAGAAAGAAGTTTATCTTAATGAACCAGAGAATATAGCTAATAAACATACCAATATTGATAGTAAATCAACTACTAATAATACTGATAGACTACCAAAAACCGGAACAGTTAGAGAAGGTTTTACACCATTCATTGCTGGAATAATGTTTACCGTAGGTGCATTTCTTGGATTGAAGAAAAAAGATCAAGATTAGGACAAAAGCTATAGAAAAATGGTTTGTGTACTGAGATGAGATAGTGTGGTGATGAGACAGTTTTGTGAAAATAGCCATTTATAACTCAATAATTCAATTATTTAGTTTACTTTACTATTGGTACTCTTTTTGGATTTAGTAATGGACTTAGTTTTGATAACTAATGAATTGATTGAAAGGGTTAGTATTGACAAATATTGATCACATTGATTAGATAATAAAGTTTTTCAAAATTTAAAGTCTACTTTATTTTATAGAGGTGATGAAATAATTTCAGTGAAGGAATTAAGTAGCGTTTGGTTGCTTAATTCCTTTTTATTTTTTCACCTATTTCCTTATTTTATGGCTATTATTGAACCACTTAGACCGATATAGAGACCAGATAGGCAAAAGAACTTGTTCTTGAAACTGACCTCTGCTATAATGATTGGTGTAAGGGACATGAGGCGTCGATACCAGATGGTTCAAGTTTCTAAAACGAAATTGGAGATAAACAAATGAAAAAATTATTGGGGATTGTATTTTTAGTAGCAGCAGCGACAGTAGTGTATTTTGGTTCTGTTGGCTGGCCAAGTTTGGATGTCAACCTATGGTCCCTGATTCCGGTAGGATTGTTCCTCTTTTTCACACTAGAGAATCTTTTAAAAAAGGATTACAAGGCTAGTCTGATGTGTTTGATTATTGCCTTCATCATCGCAAATGCAATTTTGGACCTTTTGCCAATTTCAAGTGGCTTGGTAATTGGAGCGGGCGTACTAGCTTGCATTGGTATTGGATATATCTTTCCTGATAAAGAAGGAAAATAAGAATTATTAAAAAAGATATAAAGAAAAAACACTTCAACCACTGTATTTTAGTTTGATTGAGGTGTTTTTGATTTCATTTTTTTATTTCTGAGCCATCAATTCGACAATCATCTCGATATACATGACAAGGGTCAATAAGAACCCTGCACGCCAGAAGAATTTGATGAATTTAGGATAGTAAAAGCTACGTTTTTTCAAAAGAAAGAAAAAAACGAGGATAATGGCTAGGAGTGAGAGGGCTAGTCCCAGTCTAGGGAGAAAATTATGGGTAAAGGTTTTAGCTGTGATCAGATAATACTCAAATACCAAGACTGGAAAAGCCAGATCCGCAAAGTTTCGTCCTAGTTTTTTTAATCTAAAAAGTTTGGTTATGATGATGCAGACTACTAAGGTCAGTATCAATAACAAAATAGATGCTAATTTCATTAAAATCATATCCATATTGTATCATAAAAAATCGCTAATGGAAACGAGAAACAGAGGAATTTATAGGAAAGTCAGGCTTTTGAGATTGTGGGTGTTTTTTGTTATAATGAAGGTTATGAAATCTTATAACACCTTGAATGATTATTATCGAAAATTCTTTGGAGAAAAGACTTTTAAAGTCCCTATTGATGCGGGGTTTGACTGTCCCAATCGTGATGGAACTGTGGCACATGGAGGCTGTACTTTTTGTACGGTTTCAGGTTCTGGAGATGCTATCGTAGCACCAGATGCCCCCATCCGTGAGCAATTTTATAAGGAAATTGATTTTATGCACCGTAAATGGCCAGATGTCCAGAAGTATCTGGTTTATTTTCAAAATTTTACCAACACCCATGAAAAGGTGGAAGTCATCCGAGAACGTTATGAGCAGGCGATCAACGAGCCAGGTGTAGTAGGAATCAATATCGGAACGCGCCCAGACTGTCTACCAGACGAAACCATTGAATATTTGGCTGAGTTATCGGAGCGCATGCATGTGACGGTAGAATTGGGCTTGCAGACTACTTATGAAGAAACTTCTGACTTGATTAACCGTGCCCACTCCTATGAATTGTACGTGGAGACGGTCAAGCGTTTGAGAAAGTATCCCAAGATTGAGATTGTTTCCCATCTGATCAATGGACTTCCTGGTGAAACCCATGAGATGATGATTGAAAATGTCCGCCGCTGTGTCACGGATAACGATATTCAAGGGATTAAACTGCACTTGCTCCATCTTATGACAAATACGCGTATGCAACGAGATTACCACGAGGGACGTTTACAGTTGATGAGTCAGGACGAGTATGTCAAGGTCATCTGTGACCAACTGGAAATCATTCCCAAACATATCGTCATCCATCGAATCACGGGAGATGCACCTAGGGATATGCTGATTGGGCCTATGTGGAGCCTCAATAAATGGGAAGTGCTAAATGCTATTGAAACTGAAATGCGACGTCGTGGAAGCGTTCAAGGATGCAAGGCTGTAAAACAGGAGTTTGAAAATGAAAAGACCACTTGAGATGGCACATGATTTTTTGGCTGAGGTAGTGACTCAGGATGATATCGTAGTGGATGCGACCATGGGAAATGGTCATGACACGCTTTTTCTAGCCAAGCTAGCCAAGAAAGTCTATGCCTTTGATATTCAGGAACAAGCCTTGGAAAAGACGCAAGAGCGTTTGAACCAAGCTGGAATGACAAATGCCCAGTTAATCTTGCAAGGCCATGAGACACTGGACCAGTTTGTGACAGAAGCCAAGGCAGGGATTTTTAATCTGGGCTATTTGCCATCAGCTGATAAGTCAGTCATTACCCAACCTCAGACAACGATTGAAGCATTAGAAAAGTTATGCCATTTGCTTGTCAAAGGTGGACGGATTGCCATCATGATCTACTATGGTCATGAAGGAGGCGACCTCGAGAGGGATGCTGTCTTGGATTTTGTTAGCCAGTTGAACCAACAAGAGTACACAGCTGCCATTTACCGAACGCTTAATCAAGTTAACAACCCACCATTTTTAGTAATGATTGAAAAATTAGAGAGATATAGACATGGATAAACAATACCTACGTGAAAAGCTGGATGCCATGCGCCAGAATTTTGTTGAATCAACCCACCACGAACGAGCGGTGGGGGTGCTAGATCAAGCACACATGAGCAAAAAAATGCTTAAAATCAAGAAAAAATTAGTTGCTCTTGAGATGGAACGGTGCCAGAGAAAAATTGAGCACAAGGATTGTTCCAAGATTGACCAAAAAATCAAAGAGCAGAAGGAGATATTTGAATCCTGTTGTAAAAAAGATTAAGGAGGAAGTGCGTGGAATTACTGATTTACCTCATCCTATTTTTACTGGTCTTGATTGTCTCAAGTACAACCAATAAGCTCCTGCCCTTTTTGCCTCTCCCTTTGGTGCAAATTCTTTTGGGAATTGTGATTGGTCTCTTTTTACCCAATACCGACTTTCACCTCAATACAGAGTTGTTTTTGGCACTGGTTATTGGGCCCTTGCTTTTCAGAGAGTCGGAAGAAGCGGATATTACGGCTATTTTAAAACACTGGCGAATCATTGTTTATCTCATATTTCCAGTGATTTTTATCTCGACCTTGAGTTTGGGTGGCTTGGCCCATCTTCTTTGGTTCAGTCTTCCCTTGGCGGCTTGCTTGGCTGTTGGGGCGGCACTTGGGCCTACGGATTTGGTGGCCTTTGCCTCTCTTTCGGAGCGTTTTAGCTTTCCTAAGCGCGTGTCCAATATTCTTAAAGGTGAAGGACTCTTGAATGATGCTTCTGGCTTGGTTGCCTTTCAGGTAGCTTTGACAGCTTGGACAACTGGAGCCTTTTCCCTTGGGCAAGCAAGTAGTTCGCTCATCTTTTCAATTCTAGGCGGTTTTTTGATTGGCTTTTTAACAGCCATGACTAATCGCTTTCTCCATACTTTCTTGCTAAGTGTGCGCGCAACGGATATTGCCAGCGAACTTTTACTAGAATTGAGTTTGCCCCTGGTGACCTTCTTTCTGGCAGAAGAAGTCCATGTTTCAGGGATTATTGCCGTTGTAGTTGCTGGGATTTTAAAGGCAAGCCGTTTTAAGAAAATCACGCTCCTCGAAGCCCAAGTGGATACGGTGACCGAGACGGTCTGGCATACAGTCAACTTTATGCTAAACGGTTCTGTCTTTGTGATTTTAGGGATGGAGCTGGAAATGATAGCAGAGCCTATCTTAACCAATCCAATCTATAATCCTCTACTTTTGCTGCTATCTCTTGTCGCCCTTACCTTTGTCCTCTTTGCTATTCGTTTTGTCATGATTTATGGCTATTATGCCTATAGGACTAGACGTCTCAAGAAAAAGCTAAATAAGTATATGAAGGATATGCTTCTCTTGACTTTTTCAGGTGTCAAGGGAACAGTGTCGATTGCTACGATTCTTCTGATACCAAGTAATTTAGAGCAGGAGTATCCCCTCTTACTTTTCCTTGTCGCAGGTGTCACGCTTGTCAGCTTTTTAACAGGTCTCGTGGTCTTGCCTCATCTTTCTGATGAAGAGGAGGAAAGCAAGGATTATCTCATGCATATCGCTATTTTGAATGAAGTAACGCTAGAGTTGGAAAAAGAGTTGGAAGGCACTAGAAATAAACTTCCCCTCTATGCGGCTATTGACAATTACCATGGACGTATTGAAAATCTCATCCTGAGTCAAGAAAATAAGGGGGCTCAAGAAGACTGGGCTGCTTTGAAACTCTTGATTCTTAGTATTGAAAGTGATGGATTGGAACAGGCCTATGAAGAGGGGAACATTAGCAATCGTGCTTACCGAGTTTACCAACGTTATCTGAAAAATATAGAACGAGGCATCAATCGTAAATTTGCGTCACGATTGACCTATTATTTCCTTGTTTCCTTGAGGATTTTACGTTTTCTCCTTCATGAAATTTTTACTCTCGGAAAGACCTTCCGTAGCTGGAAGGACAAGGAGAAAAGCCGTCTCCGTGCTCTTGATTATGACCAAATTGCAGAGCTCTATCTGGCCAATACAGAGATGATTATTGAAAGTTTGGAAAACCTGAAGGGGGTCTATAGACGCTCTTTGATTAGTTTTATGCAGGAGTCTCGTCTTCGTGAAACAGCTATCATCACCAGTGGTGCCTTTGTCGAACGGGTTATCAATCGTGTCAAACCCAACAATATTGATGAAATGCTGAGAGGATATTATCTGGAGCGTAAGTTGATTTTCGAATACGAAGAAAAACGATTGATTACGACCAAGTATGCCAAGAAGTTACGACAAAATGTCAATAACTTAGAGAACTATTCTCTGAAGGAAGCTGCCAATACCCTGCCTTATGATATGGTGGAATTGGTAAGAAGAAATTAGTTAATACTCTTCGAAAATCTCTTCAAACCACGTCAGCGTCGCCTTGGATTATATATGTGACTGACTTCGTCAGTTTCATCTACAACCTCAAAGCAGGGCTTTGAGCAACCTGCGGCTAGCTTCCTAGTTTGCTATTTGATTTTCATTGAGTATAAGATTGTAAGTGAAGGAGTGTGATATGAAAAAGTGGTGGAAAGAGCTGATAGACAAGCCTTTAGTAAAAGCTTTTTTGCATTATTATCAAGCATCAGATAGTGAATTGACCAGTGTCGCAGTAGCCTACTATTGGTTGATTTCGATTTTTCCCCTGCTTTTGGTGGTGGTCAATATCCTCCCCTATTTTCAGATTCCTGTGGGAGAATTTCTGGGCTTTGTGAAAGACGTCCTACCCCCAAGCCTCTATGAAGGTGTGGAAAAAATAGCCAGAGAAGTCTTGACGCAACCTTCAACAGGTTTATTGAGTTTTTCTGTTTTATCGGCGTTATGGAGTTTTTCAAAATCTATGAATTTCTTGCAAAAAGCTTTTAACAAGGCTTATGGCGTCGAAAAGAGTCGTGGACTTATTTCCCATCAGATGGTAAGTCTCCTAGTCAGTTTTGGTTTGCAGCTTCTCTTTGCGTTTGCCTTGTTTTTGAGCTTATTTGGGCAGATGATTTTGGATTTACTTGCTCATTATTGGACAAAAGATGGCATTATCTATCAGGCTTTACAAGGGTTGGCAGGTCCTCTGACTTACGCCCTCCTCTTTGCTATCTTGGTCATGCTTTATTATTTTCTTCCCAATCTATCTAACAGGAAAATTAGCTATACCCTACCAGGCAGTGCCTTTGTTCTCTTAGTGATTTTAGGTTTACTAACTCTGTTTTCTAGTTATCTCAATTACTATGTCCATCATTTGGTGGATGTCCGAATTTTAGGTTCTGTTCTTCTTGTTGTTATGATGTTTTGGTTTATCTTGATTGCTAAAATTGTTATCCTAGGCGCGGTGATCAATGCCAGTGTTCAGAGTTTGAAAGATCCGGCCTTTAAAAAAGACTAACTATTCATTCATTACAAAAGCGCATAGTATCAAGGTTCTATAAAGCCTTGATACTATGCGCTTTTGTGCTTTGACAGTTTTTTGTATAGTTTTTGTCCAAGATTTCTAAATCATCTGATTAAATTCCTATTTTCCCTTATCATTGTCCCTGTTTTTTCGAAAATGGAAGGAGTATAATAAATCTATCAATAAAATGATAGGAGGAACTTTATGGGTCATATTTTCTTTTTTCTAAGTGTCTTTTTGGCAGGGATTCTATCCTTCTTTTCTCCTTGTATCTTACCCTTGTTACCGGTCTATGCAGGGGTGTTACTAGATGATAAGGATGGTGCTCAGGCTTCTAGTGGCAAATTTTCCATCTCAGTTACTAGTTTATTGCGAACGCTGGCCTTTATAGCAGGAATTTCCTTTATTTTTATCTTACTAGGTTATGGAGCTGGTTTTTTAGGCGATTTGCTTTATGCTTCTTGGTTCCAATATGTGACGGGTGCGGTTATCATTCTCTTAGGCTTGCACCAGATGGAGATTCTACACTTTAAGGGGCTTTATAAGGAAAAGAGGTTACAACTGCAAGGACAGGGGCAAAATGGTAAGGGCTATAGTCAGGCGTTTTTACTGGGGTTGACTTTTAGTTTTGCTTGGACGCCTTGTGTGGGGCCGGTTCTGGGGTCTGTTTTGGCCTTGGCGGCTTCAGGTGGCTCAGGAGCTTGGCAGGGAGCGGGTCTCATGTTGGTGTACACGTTGGGTTTGGCGCTACCATTCTTGATTCTAGCTCTGGCCTCTAGTTATGTTTTGAAACATTTCCGAAAACTTCATCCCTATCTCGGAATCCTCAAAAAAGTGGGAGGTTTTCTCATTATTGTGATGGGACTCTTGGTTCTGTTTGGAAATGCTTCAATTTTAAGTCAATTATTTGAATAAAAATGGAAAGGAATATCAGTATGAAAAAATGGCAAACATGTGTTCTTGGAGCAGGTTCGCTCCTTTGTTTGACGGCTTGTTCAGGCAAGTCCATGACCAGTGAACACCAAATGAAAGATGAGATGAAGATGGAGCAGACAGCTAGTAAAACAAGCGTAGCTAAAGGGAAAGAGGTGGCTGATTTTGAGCTAACGGGAGTAGATGGCAAGACCTACCGCTTATCTGATTACAAGGGCAAGAAAGTCTATCTCAAATTCTGGGCTTCTTGGTGTTCCATCTGTTTGGCTAGTCTTCCAGACACGGATGAAATCGCTAAAGATGCTGGCGATGACTATGTGGTATTAACAGTAGTGTCACCAGGACATAAGGGAGAGCAATCTGAAGAAGACTTTAAGAACTGGTATAAGGGATTGGATTATAAAAATTTCCCAGTCCTAGTTGACCCATCAGGTAAACTTTTGGAAACTTATGGCGTTCGCTCTTACCCAACTCAAGCCTTTATAGATGGTGAAGGAAAATTGGTCAAAACGCAACCAGGTTTTATGGAAAAAGATGCGATTTTGCAAACTTTGAAGGAATTGGCCTAGGAGGTGTCCTATGAATGATAAGTTAAAAATCATCTTGTTACTAGGAATTTTTTTCCTAGCCATAACCGGTTTCTATTTTCTATTGATGCGAAATGCAGGGCAGACAGATAGCTCGCAAATTGAGAAAGCATCAGTTAGCCAAGGAGGAAAAACAGTGAAAAAAACAGAAGTGAGTAAAGATGCAGACTTGCACGAAATTTATCTAGCTGGTGGATGTTTCTGGGGAGTGGAGGAATACTTCTCCCGCGTTCCCGGGGTGACAGATGCCGTATCAGGCTATGCAAATGGTAGAGGGGAAACAACCAAGTACGAATTGATTAACCAAACAGGACATGCGGAGACTGTTCATGTTACCTATGATGTCAATCAAATTTCCCTCAAGGAAATCCTGCTTCATTACTTCCGCATTATCAATCCAACCAGCAAAAATAAACAAGGAAATGATGTAGGAACCCAGTACCGTACCGGTGTTTATTACACAGATGATAAGGATTTGGAGGTAATCAATCAAGTCTTTGATGAGGTGGCTAAGAAATTCGATCAACCTCTAGCAGTTGAAAAGGAGACCTTGAAGAATTTTGTAGTGGCAGAGGATTACCACCAAGACTATCTCAAGAAAAATCCAAATGGCTACTGCCATATCAATGTTAATCAGGCAGCCTACCCCGTCATTGATGCCAGCAAATATCCAAAACCAAGTGATGAGGAATTGAAAAATACCTTGTCACCTGAGGAGTATGCAGTTACCCAGAAAAATCAAACAGAACGGGCTTTTTCAAACCGCTACTGGGATAAATTCGAATCCGGTATCTATGTGGATGTGGCAACTGGCGAACCCCTCTTCTCATCAAAGGACAAATTTGAGTCTGGTTGCGGCTGGCCTAGTTTCACCCAGCCCATCAGTCCAGATGTTGCTACTTACAAAGAAGATAAGTCTTACAATATGACACGCATGGAAGTGCGGAGCCGAGTTGGAGATTCTCACCTTGGCCATGTCTTTACGGATGGGCCACAGGACAAGGGCGGCTTACGTTACTGTATCAATAGTCTCTCTATCCGCTTTATTCCCAAAGACCAAATGGAAGAAAAAGGCTATGCTTATTTACTAGATTATGTTGATTAAGAAGTCTTTCCTAAGCAGTTAGAGGAGAATTTTGCTATACTGATATTAGTAAGTGGTAAAGGAGCGGAGCATGACCTACACAATCTTAATCGTAGAAGATGAATATCTGGTAAGACAAGGCTTGACCAAACTGGTCAATGTAGCAGCCTACGATATGGAAATCATCGGTCAGGCTGAAAATGGAAGGCAGGCTTGGGAATTGATTCAAAAGCAGGTGCCAGATATCATTTTAACCGATATCAATATGCCTCAGCTGAATGGCATCCAGTTGGCCAGTCTGGTACGAGAAACCTATCCTCAGGTGCATCTAGTTTTTTTGACAGGCTACGATGATTTTGATTATGCCTTGTCTGCTGTCAAACTCGGTGTTGATGACTACTTGCTCAAGCCCTTTTCTCGTCAGGATATTGAGGAAATGTTGGGGAAAATCAAGCAAAAATTGGATAAGGAAGAGAAAGAAGAGCAGTTACAAGATTTATTGACCGATAAGTTTGAGGGAAATATTGCTCAGAAGATTCAGTCCCATCTGGCTGACAGTCAGTTTAGTTTAAAGTCTTTGGCCAGTGACTTGGGCTTTAGTCCGACCTATCTGAGTTCCTTGATTAAGAAAGAGTTGGGCTTACCTTTTCAGGATTATCTGGTGAGAGAGCGTGTCAAACAAGCTAAGCTCTTGCTCTTGACAACAGATTTAAAGATTTATGAGATAGCCGAAAAAGTTGGTTTTGAAGATATGAACTATTTTACCCAACGTTTTAAACAGATTGCAGGTGTGACCCCTCGTCAGTTTAAGAAGGGAGAAGGTCGATGAAGCGTTCTTCTCTTTTAGTTAGAATGGTTATTTCCATCTTTCTGGTCTTTCTCATTCTACTAGCTCTGGTTGGGACTTTCTACTATCAATCTAGTTCAGCAGCTATTGAGGCTAGCATTGAGGGCAATAGCCAAACGACCATTAGCCAAACTAGCCACTTTATTCAGTCTTATATCAAAAAATTAGAAACCACCTCTACCAGTTTGACCCAGCAGACGGATGTCTTAGCCTATGCTGAGAATCCCAGTCAAGACAAGGTCGAGGGGATCCGAGATTTATTTTTGACTATCTTAAAGGCAGACCAGGACTTGAAAGCTGTGGTTCTGGTAACCAAATCCGGTCAGGTCATTTCTACAGATGACAGTGTGCAGATGAAAACCTCCTCTGATATGATGGCTGAGGATTGGTACCAAAAGGCTATTCATCAGGGGGCTAAGCCAGTTTTAACACCAGCTCGTAAATCAGATAGTCAGTGGGTCATTTCTGTTACTCAGGAACTTGTTGATGCAAAGGGATCCAATCTTGGTGTGCTTCGTTTGGACATTTCCTACGAAACTCTGGAATCCTATCTCAACCAACTTCAGTTGGGGCAGCAGGGCTTTGCCTTTATCATCAATGAAAACCATGAATTTGTCTACCATCCTCAACACACAGTTTATAGTTCGTCTAGCGAAATGGAGGCTATGAAACCCTATATCGAGACAGGGCAGGGCTATACTCTGGACCACCATTCCTACGTCAGTCAGGAAAAGATTGCAGGAACTGATTGGACGGTTATAGGCGTGTCTTCATTGGAGAAGTTAGACCAGGTTCGGAGTCAGCTCTTGTGGACCTTGCTTGGGGCCAGTGTCACATCTCTTCTTGCCTGTCTCTGCTTGGTGTGGCTTAGTCTTAAACGTTGGATTGCTCCTCTGAATGACTTGAGAGAAACCATGCTGGAGATTGCTTCTGGTAATCAGAATCTTCGTGCCAAGGAAACTGGTGCCCATGAACTGAGAGAAGTGACTCGCCAGTTCAATGCCATGTTGGATCAGATTGATCAGCTGATGGCAGATGTGCGCAAGCAGGAAGAAACGACCCGTCAGTATGAACTTCAAGCCCTGTCGAGCCAGATTAACCCCCATTTCCTCTACAATACCTTGGACACCATCATCTGGATGGCTGAATTTCAGGATAGTCAGCGAGTGGTTCAGGTGACCAAGTCCTTGGCAACCTATTTCCGCTTGGCGCTCAATCAGGGTAAAGATTTGATTTTCCTGTCTGACGAAATCAATCATGTCCGCCAGTATCTCTTTATCCAGAAACAACGCTATGGGGATAAGCTGGAATACGAGATTGATGAAAATCCTGCCTTTGATAACTTAGTTTTGCCCAAGTTGGTGTTACAACCCTTGGTAGAAAATGCTCTTTACCATGGCATCAAGGAGAAGGAAGGTCAGGGACATATTAGAGTTTCTGTCCAGAAGCAGGATACAGGACTAGTCATCCGCATTGAGGATGATGGAGTTGGTTTCCAAGATGCTAGCGATAGTAGTCAAAGTCAACTCAAACGTGGAGGAGTAGGTCTGCAAAATGTGGATCAGCGTCTCAAACTTCATTTTGGAGAAAATTACCAGATGAAAATCGATTCTATTCCCTCAAAAGGTACGACAGTTGAAATATACATAAATAGAATAGAAACTAGCTAACTCCCAGTCAATTCTGGGAGTTTTATGCGTAATCGAGAAAGCTTTCTAGGTTGTCTATCTTGCTAAAAACAAGAAAAAACGGTATGATAGAAGAGTGACAAAAGAGGTGACAGAGATGAACGAGACACAGATTCAAAGAGAAACACGTCAGATAGTAGAAGATGTTTTAGAAAAGGCCAATTTGAAGCAGGGGGCCCTTTTTGTTTTGGGGCTTTCTTCTAGTGAGGTGATAGGTGGTCAGATTGGCAAGGAATCCAGCCAAGAGATTGGTGAGCTGATAGTAGGGACTATCTTGGGTATTCTAGGTAGTAGAGGTATTCATTTAGCTGTTCAAGGTTGTGAACATGTCAATCGGGCTCTCGTTGTTGAACGTCAGGTGGCAGAGCAGTTTGGTCTGGAAATCGTCAGTGTCCTTCCGACTCTTCATGCAGGAGGTTCGGGTCAGTTGGCAGCCTTCAAGTTTATGCAGGATCCAGTTGAGGTTGAATTTATCAAGGCTCATGCTGGATTGGATATCGGAGACACTGCAATTGGCATGCATGTCAAGCATGTTCAGGTTCCAATTCGCCCTCTTTTGAGAGAGATTGGTCATGCCCACGTAACGGCGTTGGCTAGTCGTCCAAAATTAATCGGAGGTGCGCGTGCGCACTATCCGCAAGATTCTATTAGAAAGTCGTGAGAATGAAAAAAACAAAACAACAACTAGAAAAAATCACAAAATATTCGATTCGTAAACTAACTGTTGGGGTAGGTCCTGTAGCCATTGGGGCCTTCCTTTTTGGTGCTAGTACCTTTTCAGTAGATAAGGTGCAAGCCAATGAAGTCGGCGGTGCTCATAATGTTCATTACCGTTATCTGGCGGAGCAGGAGTTGACCGAGTCTGAAAAAGCCCTGATTCACCATGAGGTTCCTACAGAATTTCAAGATGATGATATTCTCTATGTAGTTTATCGCAAGAAGGCAACTAACAGTCAACAACTTCCCTATACAGGAAGTAAGGAACTAGCTTTGGCAGGTCTTGGTTTGGCAACGGCCTCATTAGCAGTCTTTTT
This sequence comes from Streptococcus pseudopneumoniae, assembly GCF_038148935.1. Classification (GTDB taxonomy): domain Bacteria; phylum Bacillota; class Bacilli; order Lactobacillales; family Streptococcaceae; genus Streptococcus; species Streptococcus pseudopneumoniae_U. Next base: position 23,642 of record NZ_JBBJZX010000013.1, read on the forward strand.
GGTGTCCAAAAAAGGTCGCAAAGAGGTTCTAGGTGTTCTTCTGATTGGTTCTTTAGGAGCTAGCACCTTTGTACCTTACGGGACATTTGCATTTGAAAATAAAGAATTACTTTCTTATAACCAAACTATTTCAGCCTCTACACATGAAGGCTTGGCTGAAGGGATTATCCACATTGATGGCTATGAGTACATCGGATACTTCAAGGAAGCAGAACTCCATCCATCAAGACCAGCTTCAGCTGAGAAGTCTCAGTTGTCAGTCGAAAAGCAAAGTTCAAAAGAAATCGAGAAAACAGAAGTCGTTCAAGAAAGACCTGCTGTCACTCCAGAAACTGTCATCGAAAAACCTGTAGTAGAGAATCCAGTTGCTCCTGCTGTTGAAGAAAAACCAGTTTCTGAGAAGCCTCAGGTTAGACAGGAAGAGAGCTTGGTTGAGATTCCTTTTGAAACGGTCACAAGCCCAGATGCGAATCTAGCAGAAGGACAGACTCGTATCGTCACAGCCGGAGTAAATGGTCAGCGTCGCCTTGTAACCAAAGTTTCGATGGTCAATGGTCAAGAAGTTAGAGAAGTCATTGAAGACCAAGTGGTTCAAAATCCTGTGTCTCAAGTCATTGCAGTCGGAACTAAGAAAGAGGTGCAACCATCCCCAACTCCAGTACCAACGCATCAAGTAGCTAAAGGAACCCAGGAGGAAGGTAAAGAAGGTCAAGCCCTAACCCAACCAGAATTACCGGAAGCTGTGGTAGAGTCTAAAGGCACCCAAGAGGAAGGTAAAGAAGGTCAAGCCCTAACCCAGCCAGAACTTCCAGAGGCTCCAGTTGAAGCAAAAGGTACCCAAGAGGCAGGTAAGGAGGGCCAAGCTCTAACGCAACCAGAACTTCCAGAGTATCATGAAGCAAAAGGTACTCAAGAAGTAAAAGAAGGCGAGAAGCAAGGAGAAGCTTTAGTACAGCCAGAAACCCCAGCCTACACAGGCGAGATTACAGCAAAAGGGACCCAAGAAGCAGGTCACGAAGGCGAATCTCTAGTTCAGCCAGAGTTGCCAGAGTATGAAGTAACTGAAGCAACTGTTACAGAAACTGAAACTGTAGAAGTCACATATACAAGAGAGTATGTAACTGACGATACTCGCTACACTGATGAAGAAACAGTGATTCAAAATGGTCAAGCAGGAAGTCAGCTGATTCACCGTGTCTATAAGACTGTCAATGGCCAAAAAGTTGGGGACCCAATCAGCACGAGTACAGAAACTGTTAAGGCAGCAGTAAATGAAAAAATTAGTCGTGGGACCAAGGCTATTGAAGGGCAAGTTGAAGAAGTTTCATTTGAAGAAATTCCTTTCGAGACAAGAACAGAAGTAGACAGCACTCTTCCTAAGGGAACAGAAGTTGTTGCTCAAGCTGGTCAAAACGGTAAGAAGAAGATTACCAAAGTCTATAAGACTCTTAAGGGCGTGAAAACTGCGGATGCTCCGACTATCTCAGAGGAAGTTGTTGAATCTGCGCAAGATCGTCTCATTAAGAAAGGTGAGCAAGTCCCCGCTGCGCCAACGTTGACACTCACTCAAATTGATAAAGAAGAATTAGAGCGTAGTGCCAAGGTTCGTTACCGCTTGGTGAAACCAACAGGTGTAACCATCAAATCTCTTGAAGTTGTCTTGAAAGACGGAGACACTAGCCTTCAAACAGTCAACATGTCTGAAGGAGATTTGATCGCTAATCTTACAGACTTGAAATACTACAAGGACTACAAGATTGCAACCAAGATGGTTTATGACCGTGGAAATGGGAATGAAGAAGTAGTTCTGACTGAAGAACCGCTAAGAATTGACCTCAAGAAAATTGAAATTAAAGATATTAAAGAAACCAGATTGATGAAAGTGGACGGGGATGGAAATGAAACAGATAGTAGCCTTTTAGAAACTGTTCCAGAAAATATAACGTCATATTATCTAAAAATTACAACCAATAATAATAAAGTAACAAAGCTTGCTATTACTAATATAGAAGAAGTAATTGAGGACGAGACATCCTTGTTTAAAGTTACTGCTTCTGCTCCGGACTTAATCCAACGTGATTCAAATAATAGATTGAGTCAAACATACACTTATTACATAGAAAAACCTAAAGCATCACAAAATAACGTTTACTATAACTTCAAAGATTTAGTGAATGCTATGCAGAAAAATCCTAACGGTGAGTTTAAATTAGGAAAAAGTTTAGATGCAGAGTATCTAGATGTTAGTAGTAAATCATATATAACAGGTAATTTTAAAGGTACGCTTTCTAGTGATGGCGATAAACACTATGCTATTTATAATCTGAAAAAACCTTTATTTCATTTAATTGATAATGGTAAAGTACAAAATATTAATTTTGAAAATGTGAATATCAATCTTCCGTCAGAAGATAATGTTTCTGTTATTAGTCATAAAATTCAAGGTGAGCAGTCTCTTATTAAAGATGTTAAAGTAACGGGTAATATTACAGGTCGCAATCATGTGGCTGGCTTTGTGAACTGGATAGAGCATGCCTCAAGACTTGAAAATGTCGCTTTTATAGGTAATATCCATACAACTGGCAATGGTGGTAACTCCTATATGGGAGGTATTGCAGGTCGCATGTACGAAGGTATTATTGACAGAGCTTATGTCGACGCTACTCTTACAGGTAATCGTGTACGTGTTGGTGGAATTATTGCTGTGATGGAACATAGAATCAATGGTGCTGGACGTGATAGATTTACAAAATTACGCAAGTCAGTTATGAAAGGTATGATTAATTTATCAAACCCTATTGAAGCTGGAGGTTTAATCAGTAAAAACTGGCCTTGGGGAAATGCTGATAACAATGTGAGTTATGCTAATGTGGTAAAAGGAGAAATATTATATGGTTCTCCAGATATTAATGACAGTGATTTTGCATTCCCATATGTTAAAAATAACTATAGTGTTTTAGGAGTAAGTGCCGGTAGTAAGTCATATACTTTATCCCATAATTTGAAAGAAATTTCTAAAGAAGATGCAGATAAACGTGTAGCTAGCTATGGTATTACTGCAAATTTGTTTGACAGTGAAAAACTTCAAACAAATACATTAAACAATATTGAAACTAAAGATAAAGAATATAAACTGATTCAAAACTACAAATCAGAATATGATCAAGCTTATAGAAATATTGCTAAACTTCAACCATTCTACAACAAAGACTGGATCGTACATCAGGGTAACAAGTTAGAGGAAGATTCAAATCTTGTGAAGAAAGAAGTTCTTTCTGTAATAGGTATGAAGAATGGTCAATTTATTACAGATTTATCTGATATTGATAAAATCATGATTCACTATTCTGATGGGACTAAGGATGAAATGTCTGTGGCAGTCAATTCTGATTCTGGAGTAGCGCAAGTAAAAGAATATGATATAGTCGGTCAAAATATTGTTTACACACCTAATATGGTTGTGAAAAATCGTAGTGACTTGATGACTAAGGTTAAGGAAATTTTGACTTCAGTAGAACTTGAGTCTGCAGGTGTCCGTTCAATCTTGGATAGACGTAATGACAGTAAAGATAAGAATGCAAACACAGAACAACGTCAAAATGGGTATATTCGAGACTTCTATTTTGAGGAACATTTCCAAGAATTGAAGGCTAATATGGATACTATTGTCAAACATCTTGTTGAATCAGAAGATCATCAATTAAGCATATCAGACGCAACTCAACGAGCTCTTGTTAAGAAGATTCAAGAAAATAGCGCAAAAATTATGTTAGGACTTGCTTACCTAAATCGATATTATGGTATCAATTTTGACGGTAAAAACATTAAAGACTTAATGATGTTTAAGCCAGATTTTTATGGCAAAAATGTAGATGTCTTAGATAGACTTATTGAAATTGGTTCTAAAGAAAATAACTTACGTGGTCATCGTACACATGATGCATTCAGAGAGGTATTGGCTAAGAACACGGTGTCTGGAAATCTTATTGACTTCTTACGATACAATATGAAGTTATTGACAGCCGATACAGATTTGAATGATTGGTTTATCCATTCTACAGATGGTAAAGTTTATGTTGTTGAAAAACAATCTCGTGAAGAAGGTCTTAAAAATGCTAAATATAGAGCATTTGATAATCTATCCAAAGGATATCATCAGAAGATGATTCTTCCACTTTTAAATCTAAAGCAAACACAAGCATTCCTGATTTCTACGTATAACACAATTTCATTTGGTACAGCTAATAAATACAATACGACACTTGGAAATTTCAAAGATAAAATTGATTTGGCGGCAAATAGGCATCTTAACTATCTTGATTTCTGGTACCGACTTGCAAATGAGAATGTTAAGAATTTATTGGCAAAAGAGATTGTTACTCCTGTTTGGGAAGGATACCAAGTTTGGGGACATGATTGGGGTAAATGGATGGATAAATATGGTAAGTTTGAAGATGGTAAAGGTATTTATGCTCCAACCCGTGAACTTTATGGCCCTGTAGGTGAGCATTACGGTCCTAATGGGGCTGTTGCCGGAGCCTATGCAACTTATTATGATGATAAGAATGATAATCGTGCAAAAGTTGTATTTGTTATGTCTGATATGATTAGCGAGTATGGATCCTCAGCATTTACACATGAAACTACTCACATAAATGACCGCGTAGTTTATTATGGAGGGTACACACACCGAGAAGGTACATTCTTAGAAGCCTTCGCACAAGGTATGCTTCAATCACCTGCTACTCAAGGTCACCAAGGTGAGTATGGTGCTTTAGGACTAAATATGGCTTTTGAACGTGAAAACGATGGAAATCAATGGTATAATTATAACCCTAATAATCTTAAATCACGTAAAGAAATTGACCACTATATGAAGAACTATAATGAGGCACTGATGATGTTAGATTATCTTGAAGCTGATGCAGTTATTGGGAAACTTAATGGTGATAATAGTAAATGGTTTAAGAAAGTTGATAAGAAAATGCGTCATACTGATGGTGATAATAAACATCTAGTTGGACCTAACCAATGGGATGAAGTACGTGACTTAAGCGAACAAGAAAAAGCACTTGAGTTGAATAATATTAATGATTTAGTTAACAATAACTTTATTACAAAACATGGTGCTCCAGGTAACGGGGTGTATCGTCCTGAAGATTTTAGATCTGCATACGTTAACGTTAATATGATGACCGGTATCTACGGTGGTAATACTAGTGATGGTGCTCCGGGAGCCCTATCATTCAAACACAATGCTTTCCGTATGTGGGGTTACTTCGGATATGAAAATGGATTTATTGGATATGTTTCCAATAAATATAAAGGTGAAGCGAAAAAGGATGGTGAAAACAATTTAAGTGATAAATTTATTATTAAGAAAGTATCTAAAAATGTATACAACACACTTGAGGATTGGAAGCAACATTGGTTCCAAGAAATTAAAGATAAAGCTAATAATGGATTCACTGCCATTGAAATTAATGGTGAAACGATTACAAGTTATGACAGATTGAAGACTCTATTCAGTACTGCTGTTGAAAAAGATTTAGCTGAATTGAACGATTCTAAAGTAGAGCGTAAATATAGAAATACTGTAGGCTTGAAAGAGAAAGTCTTCAAACAACTCTTGTACAAATCCGACGGTTTCTCTGGGAATCTCTTCAATGAATCACAGGCATAGTGCTAACAAAATCATTACAAAGGTGGATCAGCTTGGCTGTATCTGCCTTTTTATGCTATACTTAAGGTATGCATAGAAAAACAGTGATTGATTTTAGGGCCTTAGGGGAGAGATACACCTTTACCCAGCCGATCAAAGAGTTGAAAACCAGAGATTTAACAGAAGTAACAGCCTTGTTAGCACAAGTGGAAAGATACCAAGAGCAGGGCTATTATGTGGTGGGCTATGTCAGCTATGAGGCTGCACCTGCTTTTGAGGAGAAATTAGCAGTTCACAAGGCTCCCCTGATGGGAGAGTACCTGCTATATTTTACCGTTCATGATAGGGTAGAAACTTCCCCTATTCCTCTGACTTATGATGAGGTTGATTTGCCTTCTGATTGGCAGGAAGTAACGTCTGCAGAGAAATATGAAAAGGCTATTGCCCAGATTCATCATCATCTACGGCAGGGAGACACCTATCAAGTCAACTACACCGTCCAACTCAAGCAAAAGTTAAGTGCCAATCCTTTTGCCATTTACAATCGCATGGTGGTAGAGCAGGAGGCGGGCTACAATGCCTATGTGGAACATGACGAGATGGCAGTGATTTCCATGAGCCCAGAGCTCTTTTTTGAGCAAAATGGCCGCGAGTTGACAACGCGACCAATGAAGGGAACGACTCAGCGTGGCATGACTGACCAAGAAGATTTGGGGCAGGCTAGTTGGCTGGAGCAGGATCCCAAAAATCGCTCTGAAAATATGATGATTGTGGACCTCTTGCGCAATGATATGAACCGTATCTCTGAAGTGGGGAGCGAGCACGTGGAGCGTCTGTGTCAGGTAGAGCAGTATTCAACTGTGTGGCAGATGACTTCGACTATCAAGAGTCAGTTGCGAGAGGATGTTGACCTTGTTGAAATCTTCCGTTCTCTATTTCCTTGCGGTTCCATAACGGGAGCTCCGAAAATTGCGACTATGGAGATTATCAAGGACCTAGAGCCGCAACCGCGTGGAGTTTACTGCGGAACGATTGGTTTCTTGCTTCCAAATGGACGACGGATTTTTAATGTGGCCATTCGGACGATTCAACTGTATCAAGGGAAAGCCATCTATGGAGTTGGCGGAGGCATTACATGGGATAGCACTTGGGAATCTGAGTATAGAGAGGTTCATCAAAAGGCAGCTGTTCTCTATCGTAAACAAGCTCGTTTCAAACTGATTACTACAGGGAAAATCAGCCAGAAGTGCTTGCTGTTTGAGAATCAACATATAGAAAGGCTGAGAAAAGCTAGTCGGTATTTTGCCTTTCCATTTGATTCAGAAAACTTGAAACAAAAGATAGAGGAAGAGTGTCAGGATTGTGAAGTTAATCAAGATTACCGCTTGCGAATTTCTCTCAGCAAATCTGGAGAGATAGAAGTCAATCGTCAAGTATTAACCCCTCTTAGTACAAGCTTTTGTCAGGCCCAAGTCTGCCTTCAAGAAGCTGCTTTGAATCAATCCTTTACCTACTTTAAAACGACTCACCGACCGCATTTGAGTTTAGGAGAACAAGAAATTATTTACCATAATGTAGCTGGAGAGCTATTGGAAACCTCAATCGGAAATTTGGTTTTGAAAATTGCTGGGAAATTCTACACACCGCCTATCAGACTTGGTATCTTGCCAGGAATTTATCGTCAGCATTTGCTAGAAACAGGACAGGCAGAAGAGAAAGCCTTGACCTTGGCAGATTTAGCCCAAGCAGAAGCTATTTACGGCTGTAATGCAGTGAGAGGCTTGTATGAACTAAGCCTTGAGGAGAAGTAGATGAAACTGATATTTTTGCATGGGTTAGGGCAGTCAGCAGAGTCTTGGAAAGAAGTTCAGAATCAATTGAAGGATAAGCCCACAGAGACTCTTGAATTGCTGAAATAAGTTTGATAAAATAATATTGAAATCGATAACATTGTTAGAGGAGAAAGAAATGAATAAACGTCTATTTTTAAAAATGAGTCTGGCTACCTTGCCAGTTTTAGCCTTGTTTTCACAACCTGTGTTAGCAGAAGAAAACATTCATTTTTCTAGTTGTAAAGAAGCTTGGGCGAATGGATACGCAGATATTCATGAGGGAGAACCTGGGTATTCTGCCAAGTTAGACCGCGATCATGATGGTGTGGCTTGTGAATTGAAAAATGCCCCTAAGGGTGCCTTTAAAGCAAAACAAGCGGCTACAACTCAAACTGATACAAGTTCAGCAACAACAAGTGGTTGGGTTAAGCAGGACGGTGCTTGGTACTACTTTGATGGAAATGGCAATCCAGTGAAAAATGCATGGCAGGGAAGCTATTACCTGAAAGAAGATGGTCAAATGGCACAGAGCGAATGGATTTATGATTCTTCCTATCAAGCTTGGTATTACTTGAAATCAGATGGTTCTTATGCAAAGAATGCATGGCAAGGAGCTTACTACCTTAAGTCAAACGGTAAAATGTCACAAGGTGAGTGGGTTTATGACTCTTCTTACCAAGCCTGGTATTACTTGAAATCAGATGGTTCTTATGCTCGCAATGCATGGCAAGGAAACTACTATTTGAAATCAGATGGCAAAATGGCTAAGAATGAGCGAGTTGATGATGGACGTTACTACGTAGATGCTTCAGGTCTCTGGAAACCATAAATCAGATAAAATTTAGAAAGTTAATGCAAACCTTTGCATAAGTAAATGAATTTTGTTATACTAGTGCTGTAAGCATTTTCAACTATTATACAATGAAAAAGGAGAATATGATGAGTCAAAAGATTATTGGGATTGACCTTGGTGGAACTTCTATCAAATTTGCAATCTTAACAACAGCAGGAGAAATCCAAGAAAAATGGTCTATCAAAACTAACATTTTGGATGAGGGAAGTCATATCGTAGATGATATGATTGAGTCTATTCAACACCGTTTGGACTTGCTTGGATTGGCAGCAGCGAACTTCCAAGGTATTGGAATGGGGTCACCAGGTGTGGTTGACCGTGAAAAAGGGACTGTTATCGGTGCCTATAACCTCAACTGGAAAACCCTTCAACCAATTAAAGAAAAGATTGAAAAAGCCTTGGGCATTCCATTTTTCATCGATAATGATGCCAACGTTGCTGCTCTTGGTGAGCGCTGGATGGGTGCTGGTGATAACCAACCAGATGTTGTCTTTATGACACTTGGTACAGGTGTTGGTGGTGGTATCGTCGCAGAAGGCAAATTGCTTCACGGTGTTGCTGGTGCAGCAGGTGAGCTTGGCCACATCACTGTTGACTTTGACCAACCAATCGCATGTACTTGCGGTAAGAAAGGCTGCCTTGAGACAGTCGCTTCAGCAACAGGGATTGTCAACTTAACTCGTCGCTATGCCGATGAATACGAAGGTGATGCAGCCTTGAAACGCTTGATTGATAACGGAGAAGAAGTAACTGCTAAGACTGTCTTTGACCTCGCAAAAGAAGGAGACGACCTCGCCTTGATCGTTTACCGTAACTTCTCACGTTACTTGGGAATCGCTTGTGCCAACATCGGTTCAATCCTCAACCCATCAACAATCGTTATCGGTGGTGGTGTATCAGCTGCGGGAGAATTCCTTCTACAAGGTGTTCAAAAAGTTTACGATGAAAATAGTTTCCCACAAGTACGCACATCTACTAAATTAGCTCTTGCAACTCTAGGAAATGACGCTGGAGTTATCGGAGCAGCATCACTTGTATTGCAATAAAATAATAAAAGAGGAAAAATGCTAACCTAGAGTTAGTAATGTTCCTCTTTTATTTTTTATGCTATACTAGTTAGGACAATGAATGAGGTGAAACGAAATGACAAAAGCAGATACGATTTTTAAAGAAAATATTGAACGAATCCTCAAAGACGGTGTCTTTTCTGAGCAGGCTCGTCCTAAGTACAAGGATGGAACCGTGGCTAACTCTAAATATGTAACGGGTGCCTTTTCCGAGTACGACTTATCTAAAGGAGAATTTCCTATCACAACCTTGCGTCCCATTGCAATCAAATCAGCTATTAAAGAAGTTCTCTGGATCTACCAAGACCAGTCTAATAGCCTAGAAGTTCTCAATGACAAGTACAATGTTCACTATTGGAATGACTGGGAAGTGGGAGATACGGGAACTATTGGTGAGCGCTATGGTGCCGTTGTTAAGAAACACAACATTATTAACAAGCTTCTCAAACAGTTGGAAGTCAATCCTTGGAACCGCCGCAATATTATCTCTCTCTGGGATTACCAAGCTTTTGAGGAGACAGACGGCCTTCTTCCGTGCGCCTTTCAGACTATGTTTGATGTACGTCGTGTTGATGGAGAAATCTATCTGGATGCGACCTTGACCCAGCGCTCCAATGATATGCTGGTAGCCCACCATATCAACGCTATGCAGTATGTGGCTCTTCAAATGATGATTGCCAAGCATTTTGGCTGGAAGGTTGGTAAGTTCTTCTACTTCATCAACAACCTCCATATCTATGACAATCAATTTGAACAAGCAGAGGAATTGCTTCGTCGGGAGCCGTCAAACTGCCAACCACACTTGGTCTTGAATGTACCAGATGGGACCAATTTCTTTGATATTAAAGCAGAAGATTTTGAGTTGGTGGATTATGACCCTGTCAAGCCACAGTTGAAGTTTGACCTAGCTATTTAAGGCTCTTCGAAAATCTCTTCAAACCACGTCAGCGTCGCTTCATCAACAACCTCAAAACGGTGTTTTGAGCTTACTTCGTCAGTCTTATCTACAAC
>NZ_JBBJZX010000014.1:0-32702 GCF_038148935.1 Streptococcus pseudopneumoniae
TATCATTATCATTTTGATTATCTTTGCAATCCAATTCTTGGGAGACTTCTTGACTAAGTCTTGAGTCATAAATAAAAAAGAGCCGTGCGGCTCTTTTTTATTTATCAGATTTTCTGTGCAAATTTTTTACTCAAGGCTTGTCCAATTAAGGCACCAACTAGGGCTCCGATGACAACACTTGCGATAAATAAAAGGATGGTTCCAGGATTTGGCGCAACCATGATACGGTCGATATACTCTTGTGATTTTCCTCTTGCTAGAAGGGTTGCCATATAGGTTTTGGGCGCAATCCACATAAGTAAGATTGGACCAGTTGAGCTAAAGGCGAAAATAACGAAAGAAAGGAAGTTCTTTGTTTGATCCTTGTATTTTCCTAAATGAGCTACTCCATTTGCTAGGAGGCCACAGATAATTCCAGGAAGGAAGGCACCGGCACCGTGTTTAGTTCCCAAGAAAAAGAGAGCAATGACAAGGCCGATAGTGGTAATGGCTCCAAAACGCGGAACTTTTGCGACTAGGATCATATAGACGCTACCGCCGACAAGGGCAGTAAAGGCAGGCGCATAAAACATGTTTCCAGTTTGGTCAAAGAGATTGCCCAAAAGGACACCAATCCCCATGGAGAGGAAGTAAAGAACTGCAAAAAGCAGTGTAGTTAAGATAGATTTCTTCATGAATTGTCTCCTGATCATTTTTTCACAATTCTCATTGTATCACGGTTTGATGGGATTGTAAATGGGCACTAGAATTTTTTGAAAACGCTTGAAATATGATATAATAGTTTCATAGTTATTTTTAGGAGGATATCATGGGGAGATTTTTAGACTTTGTCTTTAATCGTTTCTTTTTAGGGATGATTACGACAGCCTTCTTTTGGCTATTAACTTTAGTAGGAGGTATTATCCTTGGTCTAGCGCCGGCTAGTGCCACCTTGATGAGCCTATATGCAGAACATGGTTATAGCTTTCGGGAATACAGTTTGAAGGAGGCTTGGTCTCTTTATAAGCAAAATTTTGTTTCAAGCAACCTGATTTTCTATAGCTTTTTAGGAGTGGATCTAGTTTTGGTCTATGGCTTGTATCTCTTGGTGCAATTGCCTCATCAGACTATTATTCATTTGATTGCGACCTTTTTGAATGTTCTAGTAGTTGCCCTGATCTTTTTGGCTTATACAGTATCTTTGAAATTACAAGTTTATTTTGACTTGTCTTATCGAAATAGTCTCAAATTATCCTTGATTGGCATCTTTATGAGCTTAGCGGCTGTGGCAAAGGTTCTCCTTGGGACCGTGCTACTTGTGGCAATTGGTTACTATATGCCTGCCCTACTTTTCTTTGTAGGAATTGGGATGTGGCATTTCTTTATCAGTGATATGTTGGAACCGGTCTATGAAAGTATCCATGAAAAATTGGCGACAAAGTAGAATGAAGCAGTTTTGGCTACATACGCTTCTGAGAACCTACAGTTCAGTTATGATGATTATTATTGCGAGTTTTGCAATCTTACTCTCTTACGCTGACTGGGATTCACGTGAAAAGGAAGCTCAGAGAGTAGCCCAGCGTGTAACCACTAGAACAGTCGAAGAGGTGGAATATTATTATCGCGAGTCAGCCCAGCTAGCGCAAGATTTAGTAGCCAATCAAGACAGGATACAAGGGGTTTATAAGTACTTTAGCCTGTCAACTTCTGAGTATTTTTATTGGCTGTTGGAGCATCAAGCAGCTTCGTCAACTTCTATTTCTCTGTATGAAAATATTGATGATCTTTATGTCCAAAATGACTATATAACGGGTGTTGCAATCGTCTTGCAGGACTTTAAAGAAGTTTATGTTTCGAGCAGAAATGAGAGAGGGGGTCATTCGGTACTTGCGGAAGGTTTTAAACCAGAGGCCAATAGTTTTGGAGTGCCTATTTTAGACCCAGCAACGGATCAATCTATAGGAGTGATTTACATCTCCTTGGATCCAGAAGTTTTATATCATGCCATTGACAATACCCGAGGTCATATTCCGATGGCTGTTACTGTGACATCACCATTTGATACGGAAATTTTTCATATTGGTGAGAGGGTCAATAGGGAACATGAGAACTGGTTTGTTGGTGTGACCTCTCATGGCTATCAGGTTCAGGTGGCAGTTCCTAAAAACTTTGTTTTACAAGGAACAGTGGCTAGCTCTGCTTTGATTGTGGGCTTGAGCATGCTCTTTATTGTTATTCTCTATCTGACTTTGAGGCAGACCTTTGCCAATTATCAAAAGCAGGTAGTGGATCTGGTGGATTCCATCCAAGCTATTGCCCAAGGGCAAGAAGGTCTTCGCATCGATACGCTTGAAAAGGATCAGGAATTGCTCTTAATCGCAGAGACCACTAATGATATGTTGGATCGCTTGGAAAAGAATATCCATGATATTTACCAGTTAGAGCTTAGTCAAAAAGATGCCAATATGCGGGCCTTGCAGGCGCAAATCAACCCTCACTTCATGTACAATACTCTGGAGTTCTTGCGTATGTACGCAGTCATGCAAAGTCAAGATGAGTTAGCAGATATCATTTATGAATTCAGTAGTCTCTTGCGTAACAATATTTCCGACGAAAGAGAGACTCTTCTCAAACAGGAATTAGAATTTTGCCGTAAATACAGCTATCTCTGCATGGTTCGCTATCCTAAGTCCATTGCCTATGGTTTCAAGATAGATCCAGAGTTAGAGAATATGAAGATTCCCAAGTTTACCTTGCAACCGCTGGTAGAAAACTATTTCGCGCATGGTGTTGACCACAGGCGGACAGATAATGTGATTAGCATCAAGGCTCTTAAACAGGATGGTTTTGTGGAAATTTTGGTGGTCGATAATGGTAGAGGAATGTCGGCTGAAAAACTGGCAAGTATTCGAGAAAAATTAAGGCAGAGACATTTTGAACACCAAGCCAGCTACAGTGATCAAAAGCAGTCTATCGGGATTGTCAATGTCCATGAGCGTTTTGTGCTCTATTTTGGGGATCGCTATGCTATTACTATAGATTCTGCAGAGCAAGTAGGTGTTCAGTATCGTATTACAATTCAAGATGAGTAGAGAGGGAGAAAATGTATAAAGTATTATTAGTAGATGATGAGTACATGGTGACAGAAGGTCTGAAACGTTTGATTCCCTTTGATAAGTGGGATATGGAGGTCGTCACAACAGCCAGTCATGCCGATGAAGCCCTAGAATATGTTCAGGAAAATCCCGTCGATGTCATCATTTCAGATGTCAATATGCCCGACAAAACAGGGCTTGATATGATTCGGGAGATGAAAGAGATCTTACCAGATGCTGCCTATATCCTGCTCTCAGGTTATCAGGAGTTTGATTATGTAAAAAGAGCAATGAACCTTAGTGTTGTGGACTATTTGGTCAAGCCTGTTGATAAGGTAGAGTTGGGAAATCTGCTGGAGAAGATTGCAGATCAGCTTAGCGAGAGAGGAAAGAAAAGTCAAACCCTCAGTCAAGATTTAGATGAGGCTGGATTTGTTAATTATTTAGGAGGTAAGGAGAACTGGTGGATAGGTCTATCCAAGGAAAAACAAGGTTCCTTCACCATTCCCTACTATGTCTTGGGTCAAGACTGGCAGATTTTCATTTCTGACCAACCCCTAGATGGTTTAGTCGTTACTCCCTTTGAAGCCCCTTATCAAGAACACTTTGAACGTTGGAAGCTGAATGCTGAGAAAGCCCTCTTTTACGGCTCTGTAAATCTACAGCAGTCGGAGAGCCTTTTTGCCTACTATGAACCGATTTATAGGGTTATCATTCAGGGGAATCTCAATCAAATCGTGGAAGAATTGAACCTTTTGGAGAAGGTGGTTCTTGAAAATACACCGCGTGTTCCGATTACCAAACAGCTTTTTATCCAGTTTGTCATGGATGTCTTTCACTTGTTTGAACATCTCAAAGCTGATGATATGACGGATATTGTCAAAACCATTCATGCTATTCAATCTTTCGATGAATTGGTTTCTTATATCAAGGAAACTCTGATCAGCTTTTTCGGTCAATACCGTATGAATGAAAATGTGGTCAGTGTGTTGGAAGTCATTGGTCGTGATTACCAAAAAGAGCTTTCCCTCAAGGATATCAGTAAGGCTCTCTTTATCAATCCTGTCTATCTAGGGCAGTTGATTAAGCGAGAAACCGATTCGACCTTTGCAGAGTTACTAAACAAACAACGTATTAAGGCTGCCCAACAACTTTTGCTTTCAACCAGTGACAGTATCGAAGATATTTGTTATGCTGTTGGCTACAGTAACGTTGGATATTTTTATAAAGTTTTCCGAAAATTGTGCGGAAAGTCTCCCAAAGCCTACCGAAAACAGGTAGAAACGATACTATAAGATTTGTATCCCTTTACAAAAAGTGCTATAATATAAATAATAATATCAGGAGGTTCTATCATGAAAAAGAAACCGATTTATCTATGGGTCTTGCTAATCTTGTCTGCCCTTATTTCAGCTACGTCTCTGTTTGGAATGTTGAGTCCCTTGCCTAGCAAAGAAGCCCTTCGTGCCGCTGCCGCTCAGAAACAAGTTGCAGGGGTCAGTGCTCAGCAATTAGAAGACCAGCTTAATTATACCTATAGAGTAGCAGAAGCGTATCATTCTATTTTTAATATGGCCTTGATTGTGCTATCTGCTATTTTAGTGGTCGTAGCGATTGTCTTCCTTATTTGTAAGAATTTGCAATATGCAAACTATACTTACGTTGGCTATGTTTTGTTAGCTATTATCGGTTCGATTTATGGCTATGTTGGTTTACAGGACGCTGTGCAGTTGGTTCAAGATGAGAGCATGCGTTTGACAATGAGTATTGGTTCAAAAGCTGTCAGCATTTTCTATATCGTCATCAATGTTCTCTTCCTAGCTCTTGTCTTCTATAAGATGTGGCGTCAGCAGAAAGCCTTGGCAGAAGAAGAGGAAGCAGAAAATCTTGCCTAAGTATTGACAAAAAAGAACTATCAAGATACAATCTTGGTAGTTCTTTTTCGATTAAAAATAAAATCATGGAGGTACATATGAAGACAATTTCTTTAGTTTATATCAGTCTGAGTGGGAATACTGAGAGTTTTGTGACGCGCTTGAAAGATTATCTCTTGTCCCAGTACGAGGGGATTGAAGTCCAAAAGATTCATATCAAGGATTTGGTCAAGGAAGGCCAAGATTTTTATGAAATGGACCATCCCTATGTTGCTTTTTTGCCGACCTACCTTGAAGGTGGGAATGGCGTGGATAACGGAGATGTTGAGATCTTGACGACACCCGTTGGGGATTTTATCGCCTATGGTGACAATGCTAGTAAGTGTTTTGGTGTGGTTGGTTCAGGAAATCGTAACTTTAATAACCAATACTGCCTGACAGCCAAGCAATACAGTCAACGTTTTGGTTTCCCTGTATTGGCTGACTTTGAAATGCGAGGTATGCTGGAAGATATCAAACATGTCGCAGCGATTATCGCAGATTTGTATGAGTTGGAAAGGGAGAATTAATACTCAATGAAAATCAAAGAGCAAACTAGGAAGCTAGTCGCAGGTTGCTCAAAGCACAGCTTTGAGGTTGCAGATAGAGCTGACGTGGTTTGAAGAGATTTTCGAATAGTATAAAGTTCTTATAAGAGGCGGTTGGAGTTTTTCAACTGCTCTTTGAGTATAAACAGTCTTTAAGAAGGTAAAAAAGCATAAGTTCAGGTATTCAAAACCTTGTTCTTATGCTTTTTATTATAGAAATATTTGCTGAATTTTCTCTTGAAATGAAACCTTATCTTCATCTAGAGCTTGTTAGTTATCCTGCTTTTCCGATTGCGAGTGCGTAGATAAAGAAGATGGCGAAGCCAAAGAGGAAAATCAATCCTGCAATGGCAAGGTGTTTGAGCCAAGAAGGAAGATTTTTGTTTTCACGCGTTACCAAGGCGTAGTTTAAAAGAGCGAAGAATGGTGTTGTCAGGAAAGAACCAATCATGGCAAAGCGGAGCATGGTTGAAACCTGACCAGCGAAGAACTTGATAATGATGATACCGATGATAGCAGTGATGGTCATCCAGATGTTCAAAGATTTACGATTGTCTTCTTTTTGACTGATTAGCAGTCGGAGAGATTCCTGATTGACGCGAGAATAGCCATCAATAACAGTGATAACTGTTCCAAAGATACACAGGAAGGCAATAAAGGTAATCAAGTAACGGGACCATTCGCCAAGAACAGAGGCATACATGCCCACGAATTGAGAGATGTATTTGGCTGAAGCGGCTTCAACTGCTTGCCCTGTAGGATATTGAATCAATGCTCCCAGTGCCACAAAGAAGACGGCTAGGATAGCTGTTCCAATATAACCAGTGTTAAAGTCAAACAGAGCATCTTCTGTGTTAAAGTTGACGGTCTTTCTCTTTTCAGCTGACCAAAGCGAATTGATAGCTGAAATTTCAATAGGAGCCGGCATCCATCCTAGGAGGGAGACGATGAAGGGCAGCGCTGCCATTTGCCAAGGTGTCTTCTCGACAAAATCAGAACTGTATTCTGGATGCTTGACCGCTGCGATGATAACTGCAAGAACAGTTGCAATGGTTAAGGCAGACATAATCCATTTGACCATGCCGTCTAAAAGTTTGTAGCCTCCAAAGAGTAGCATAGCCCAAATGATTGCAACGAGAATGAGGGACCACTGAGTAATGCTAAGTCCAATCAGTGGGAAGGCACTGGCGATGATAGCTGAGCACAGAATGGCAACACCAGCTGTGTTGACCATAGCCGAAAAGACATTAAGGATAAAGAAAATCCAGAGATAGAGTTTTCCTTTTTCGGCATAACCTTCAACCAAAGTCTTTCCAGTATCAGCTGTGTATTCAGCACCAAAACGGAAAAATGGATATTTAAAGACATTGGCTAAGATGACCAAGAGAAGTAGGGACCAACCGTAAGAACCACCAGCTTGAGTGGAAGATACAATGTGGGAACCACCAACAGCGGCAGAAGCCATTAGGATTCCAGGTCCCATTGCTTTTAGTTTACTTGTCCAGGTTGATTGATTTAACGAAATAGCTTGCGACATGATAGATACTCCTTTTTGAATTTTCAGAATAATCTGGATATGTAATCTATATTCTACAAAAAACTTTAGGAAAATGCAAGATGATTTTGAAAAAATATGGAAAATTACAGAAAATTTACAAAGAAGATCTGAAAATAACCGCTATGATAGAAAGGTGCAGCAGGATAAAGAAAAACCGAGAAGTTTCTTTCTCGGATTTGCTTATTATGAGATTCTTACTTTCTATGCTCTAATAGTTGATTGATATGGTCTACTTTTTTTGATGCTCTTTTATAGGAAATAGTCCAAATGATGAGGTAGACAATCGCAAACTCGATAATGAGTTGGAGATAGAAAATCCAGTGGAAGGGGAACCAACCTGCCAGAGTTGCCAGTGGGACAAAACCAGCCAGCATGAGGAAGAAATGGGAAAGCGTCGCACGAAGTATGCTCCAGTCACGGCTGAATAATCGTTTACCAAAGTTGAAGAGAATACCGATGGCTGCCCAGATAAGAGTACAGTAGAGCAAGACCAGGGCACCGTGAACCTGATGTTGAGCTATCACTTGGCCGATGCTAGAGTAGGGATTTAGTGGTGCGTAGGTATTTGGTGCATAAATGAGTGAAAAGATGATAGAGAGGATGTGGCCGATGAGGACACCAGCAGCTGCGTCGTGGAAGATTTGTTTTTTCATAGTTCTAATTTCTCCTTGATGGTTTTTAGATAACGGCGTGAAGAGTAGGTGAAGCTTTCGTTTTTTAGAAAGATTTCTACCAGACCGTTGGGGGTGAGCTTGAGATGGGAGATGGAGTCGATATTGATGATTTCAGATTGGGAAATTTGGATAAAAGTTGTTGGCAGAATTTCAAGGACCTGATAGAGACGTAAATCAATGCTGTAGGTCTGACTCGCTGTTTCTGCTAAAACCTTCCGATTCTCGATATAGAAGCGTTGTATCTTACCAATCTTAACGAGATAGACCTGATCATCAATCTTTCCTTTGATTGTTTCTTTTTGGTCCAGATTTTCTGCGAACTCGATGACTTTCTGGATTTTATCGGTTTCTTGAGGTGCTTGGACAATCAGCTTTTCCTCCTTGTAAGTTTCACTAATCTGTAGTTCTACTTTCATAAATTTCTCTCCTTGTTTTTCATACAAAATTGTGATCACTTCTTGTACACCTTTATTAAACACTATTTTATAGCCTATGGCAAGGGACTTTGTCTATGTGGAGGGATTTGGTTCCTATGTGGCGCTTGCTTTTCTGTCCTGTCTGAAATATGGTATAATAGCACTATCAATTTCTAGGAAAATAGATACGGAAAGGGGCTGAAAGATGTCTCATATTATTGAATTGCCAGAGGTGTTGGCAAACCAGATCGCGGCAGGAGAGGTTATCGAACGTCCTGCCAGTGTGGTCAAAGAGTTGGTAGAAAATGCCATTGATGCTGGCTCTAGTCAGATTATCATTGAGATTGAGGAAGCAGGTCTCAAGAACATTCAAATCACAGATAATGGTCATGGAATTGCCCACGATGAGGTGGAGTTGGCCCTGCGTCGCCATGCAACCAGTAAGATAAAAAATCAAGCAGATCTCTTTCGGATTCGCACGCTTGGTTTTCGTGGTGAAGCCCTGCCTTCTATCGCTTCTGTTAGTGTCTTGACTCTGTTGACGGCGGTGGATGGTGCAAGTCATGGGACTAAGCTCGTTGCGCGTGGGGGAGAAGTAGAAGAAATCATCCCAGCGACCAGTCCAGTGGGAACCAAGGTTTGTGTGGAGGACCTCTTTTTCAACACGCCTGCCCGTCTCAAGTATATGAAGAGCCAGCAAGCAGAGTTGTCTCATATCATTGATATTGTCAACCGTCTGGGCTTGGCCCATCCTGAGATTTCCTTCAGTTTGATTAGTGATGGCAAGGAAATGACGCGGACAGCAGGAACTGGTCAACTGCGCCAAGCTATCGCAGGGATTTACGGTTTGGCGAGTGCCAAGAAGATGATTGAAATTGAGAATTCTGACCTAGATTTCGAAATTTCAGGTTTTGTGTCTCTGCCTGAGTTAACCCGAGCCAACCGCAACTATATCAGCCTCTTCATCAATGGCCGTTATATCAAGAACTTCCTGCTTAATCGTGCTATTTTGGATGGCTACGGAAGCAAGCTCATGGTGGGCCGTTTTCCACTGGCTGTCATTCACATCCATATCGACCCCTATCTAGCGGATGTCAATGTGCATCCAACCAAGCAAGAGGTGCGGATTTCCAAGGAAAAAGAACTGATGACCCTGGTTTCAGAAGCGATTGCAAATAGTCTCAAGGAACAAACCTTGATACCTGATGCCTTGGAAAATCTTGTCAAATCGACCGTGCGCAATCGTGAGAAGGTGGAGCAGACGATTCTCCCACTCAAAGAAAATACGCTCTACTATGAGAAAACTGATCCGTCAAGACCTAGTCAAGCTGAGGTGGCTGATTATCAGGTAGAATTGACTGATGAAGGACAGGATTTGACTTTATTTGCCAAGGAAACCTTGGACCAATTGACCAAGCCAGCAAAATTGCATTTTGCAGAGAGAAAGCCAGCTAACTATGACCAACTAGACCATCCAGAGTTAGACTTAGCAAGTCTTGATAAGGCCTATGACAAGCTGGAGCAAGAAGAATCATCAAGCTTCCCAGAGTTGGAATTTTTCGGACAAATGCACGGGACCTATCTTTTTGCCCAAGGACGAGATGGGCTCTACATCATAGACCAGCACGCCGCTCAGGAACGGGTTAAGTACGAGGAGTACCGTGAAAGCATTGGGAATGTTGACCAGAGCCAGCAGCAACTCCTAGTACCTTACATCTTTGAATTTCCAGCGGATGATGCCCTGCGTCTCAAGGAAAGAATGCCTCTTTTAGAGGAAGTTGGCGTCTTTCTAGCAGAGTACGGGGAAAATCAATTCATCTTACGTGAACATCCTATTTGGATGGCAGAAGAAGAGATTGAATCAGGCATCTATGAGATGTGCGACATGCTCCTTTTGACCAAGGAAGTTTCTATCAAGAAATACCGAGCAGAGCTGGCTATCATGATGTCTTGCAAGCGATCTATCAAGGCCAATCATCGTATTGATGATCATTCAGCTAGACAACTCCTCTATCAGCTTTCTCAATGTGACAATCCCTATAACTGTCCTCACGGAAGGCCTGTTTTGGTGCATTTTACCAAGTCGGATATGGAAAAGATGTTCCGACGTATTCAGGAAAATCACACCAGTCTCCGTGAGTTGGGGAAATATTAAACTAAAAGGAAAACTATGTACGAATATTTAAAAGGAATTATTACCAAAATTACTGCCAAATACATTGTTCTTGAAACCAACGGTATCGGTTATATCCTGCATGTGGCCAACCCCTATGCTTATTCAGGTCAGGTCAACCAAGAAGCTCAAATTTATGTGCATCAGGTTGTGCGTGAGGACGCCCATCTGCTTTATGGATTTCGTTCAGAAGACGAGAAAAAACTCTTCCTCAGTCTGATTTCGGTTTCTGGGATTGGTCCTGTATCAGCTCTTGCTATTATCGCTGCTGATGACAATGCTGGCTTGGTTCAAGCCATCGAAACCAAGAACATCACCTACTTGACCAAGTTCCCTAAAATTGGTAAGAAAACAGCCCAGCAGATGGTGCTAGACTTGGAAGGCAAGGTAGTAGTTGCAGGAGATGACCTTCCTGCCAAGGTCGCAGTGCAAGCTAGCGCTGAAAACCAAGAATTGGAAGAAGCCATGGAAGCCATGTTGGCTCTGGGCTACAAGGCGACCGAACTCAAGAAAATCAAGAAATTCTTTGAAGGAACGACAGATACAGCTGAGAACTATATCAAGTCGGCCCTTAAAATGTTGGTCAAATAGGAGCAGAGCATGACAAAACGTTGTTCGTGGGTCAAGGTGACCAATCCGCTCTATATCGCCTATCATGATGAGGAGTGGGGTCATCCCCTCCATGATGATCAAGCATTGTTTGAGTTGTTGTGCATGGAAACCTATCAGGCAGGTCTGTCTTGGGAAACGGTACTCAACAAACGCCAGGCTTTCCGAGAAGCCTTTCATGGCTATCAAATTCAAGCGGTCGCAGATATGACCGACACCGAATTGGAAGCCTTGCTGGATAATCCAGCCATAATTCGAAATAGAGCCAAGATTTTTGCTACCCGCGCTACCGCCCAAGCCTTTCTACGACTACAGGAAGAGTACGGCTCTTTTGATGCCTATCTTTGGTCTTTTGTTGAGGGGAAAACGATCGTCAATGATGTTCCCGACTACCGCCAAGCCCCAGCTAAAACACCTTTGTCTGAGAAATTAGCCAAAGATCTCAAAAAACGAGGCTTCAAGTTCACAGGACCAGTCGCCGTCTTATCTTTTCTACAAGCAGCAGGGCTAGTTGATGACCACGAGAATGATTGTGAGTGGAAAAGCGGTCACTAGTGTGTACAGGTAACTAGAATATCTTAGAATATAGAAAAAAGCTGAGAAGTTTTTCCCAGCTTTTTATATATACTATTAGATTTGTTAGAGTGAAGTCAAAAAAGTGATTCCACCTAAAATAACACCAGCTGAATTTGGAATGATTAGTATCCAATCCTTCTTAGGTTCCTTTGTCCATCCATAAATAACCCAGATTAAGCAAGATATTGCAGCTGATAAAGGTTGAAATGGTTGAGCTTTATTTCCCTGTAAATTAGCGATAATTTGAGGTATGTAGGCAATAAATACTATAATTCCAATAAAGGCACCAATAGAACCTACGATTCGATTAATTTTTTGTTTTGTCATATACACCTCCTACAAAAGGATATCATAGAAATTAGCGAAATGCAATAAATTCAGATACAAATTGTAATGAAAACCAATACAAAAGCACAAAAATAGAGAAACTATTTATTTTTTGTTATAGTCAAAGCGAATGACTTGCTCCTGTGCATCTACATGGGCATGGACGCCAAAGGGGACAATTGCTCTTGGAGTTGCGTGGCCGACATTTAGATTATAGAGAATCGGAATATTGCTGTCAATAATATC
The DNA here is from genome assembly GCF_038148935.1 of Streptococcus pseudopneumoniae. GTDB lineage: Bacteria > Bacillota > Bacilli > Lactobacillales > Streptococcaceae > Streptococcus > Streptococcus pseudopneumoniae_U. The sequence goes on from NZ_JBBJZX010000014.1 coordinate 12,115, forward strand.
CAATAGTGCCTCTTTATAGTCGTCATAGAAAGTTTCATCCATAGGTTTTCCGACCAGGAGTCCACTGATGGCCTCGAATATACCAGTGTTCTTTAAAGTCTGCAACATCTTTTTGAAGTCTTCCGGCTCAGGCTTTTCTTCGCTTGTCTCTAGCAAGAGGATTTTTCCTTCCCAGTCTGACAAGTCAGGGAAAAGTTTGTACTTTTGGCAGAGGTTCGTGCTATCTGCGTATCGAGAATTGTCAAAGATATCATAGAGAGATTCGAGACAGCCACCGAGGATTTCTCCCTCGAACTGGGCATTTCCTTGCAACAAGTCAAAACCAGTATTTGCATGACTGACACGAGGTGTCCCCAGAGCCTTGGGACTAAAATCAGTTCGTTCCTCATACCAAACGTCACTAGGGCGGATTTCTGAGATTCTTCCCGTCTCAATCAATTCTTTAAAATAGTCAAGGCTATAGGCTAATATTTCTTTGTCTAATTCACAAATATCTGCTAAAAAGGATTGCCCATAAAAAGTCTTGATTCCTAGTTTATGCAACATGAGATGGTTCATGGTTGTATCCGAGAAGCCAAGAAAAATTTTTTGTTTGATAACCTTTTGGAGTTGGTCATTTTCAAAAAGATAAGGTAGCAAGCGATAGGTATCGTCTCCACCGATGGCACATAGAATCATATCGATGCTATCATCAGAAAAGGCATGAATCAAATCCTCTGCACGCGCTTCAGGATGGTCCTTGATAAAGTCTAATCCATTTAGCGAATGGGGCAAAAAGATAGGATTGAGTCCCAGGTCCTTGAGACGTTGGACACCCAAGTCCACTTCGTGTTTGACAAAGTCCTCTCCGATAATGCCACTAGATAAACTAACAATACCAATAGTAGAAACCATATCTTATCCTCCTAGAAATAGATTGAGCCTATTTTATCACAAAAGATTAGATAGAGCTATGTGGGATTTCAGAAGAATACTTTAAAATCAAAAAAGAGCCGTGAAAAAGCAACCACGCCTGCAGTTGCTTTTATCATTCTTCTTAATAGCGTGTTGGTCCTGCACTTGCGCTGCGGATGTTCAAGCGTTTCTTGAGATAGAAGCGAAGGGCTAGGAGGGCTGCTCCGATAATAGCCAACGGCAATGGAGCAAGTACTGGGTTAAGGCTAGCTGGTAGGAAGCTTGTTGCAAAGAAGACAAGCAACCAAAGAAACATAGAGGCTAGGATAACTAGTACAGATTTCCAGAAAGGTGGACGTTGACTGCGGTCCATATCAGGCCCGTAGTATTGGTAAACGAAGTAGTACATCAAGTAGAAGGCAAATCCACCAACCAGTCCAACTAGCAGGAGGGTAATCAAACCGTAACCGATAGCCTGATCTGCTGAGAAGAAGGTTGTGAGGGCGCTGACGAGGGCGAAGAGGCTAGTGATGAAAAGGGCTGAATCCATAATCATGAGTTTTGGATCATCATTTTCTTTTGGATGCTCTTTTTCGTACTGCTCTTTGACAGTGAAGCTATGAGCCCAGTGAGTTGGTGCGCCATAGAGGGAGCGAGCAGTCGTACCTTTGGCTTGCTCCTCAAGGATTTGGGGAATAACTTCCTCAAAAATAGTTTTGATTTCAGCGTCTGTTTTCCCATCTTTGATGAATTGTTGGGTAGCGATGTGGACAAACTCTTGGTTTTTCTTTGTTAATTTTTGTAGATCAATCTGAGACATAGGAACTCCTCTTAGAACCATTTTTTATGGATGAGATAGAGAGTGAGCGAGACACTCATAGCAAAGGCGATAAAGACGATTAACCAGAAGGCATTTGGCTCTCCGTTTAGGGGGATTTCATTATCCTTAAAGTTCATCCCGTAGGCAGAGAAGACCATGGTTGGGATGGACATAACGATGGTCACAAGGGCCAAGGTTTTCATGATGTTGTTCTGGTTGTTGGAAATGATAGAGGCAAAGGTCTCTGTCATAGAATGCAAGACGTTTCCATAAATGTCTGCCATCTCGATGGCCTGTTGGGTTTCAATCAGGGTATCTTCAAGCAGGTCTTCGTCCTCAAGGTATTTCTTGATATTGCTGGTTGAGCTGGTCAATTTCTTAATCACGCGCTCATTTGTTTTGAGGGAGGCCTTGAAATAGACGATGGTTTTTTCCAATTCCATGAGCTCAATCAATTCTTCATTACGAGTTGATTGATGCAGTTGACTTTCGATTTGTTCACTCTTACGGTCAATTGAACGAAGGGCTGTTAGGTAAAGCTCTGCATTGCGATAAAGAATCTGGAAGATAAAACGCGAACGCATGAAGGTGTAGAAATTACGCAATCGACGGTTGATAAAGACATCGAGGACTGGTAGAGGTTCCAAACACGTAGTGATAATGGTTTCCTCAGTGATGATAATACCAAGCGGGATGGTGACGTAGTAGGTGCGGTTATTTCTTTCTTCTGTGACCGGCACGTCAACGATAATCAGGGTATACTCGTCTTCAATCGTAATACGAGACATTTCTTCCGCATCGAGCGGTGCTCGAAGGTCGGCAATATCGATATCGAAGGCGTTAGCGATTTCGAGTGATTCATTTTGAGTCGGATTGACGAGATTGATCCAAGTACCCGGTTCAAGCGTATCGATCTCTTTAAATTCAGTTGTTGTAGAGAGAAAAACTTGTTTCATATCCCTTATCCTTTCTCATTTTTCAGATTTTTTCACACCGTACTATTATACTACAAATTCAGCCTTTTGGGTAATAGAATCTCACTTTTTTTGGTATAATGGTAAGCAATAATGGACTAGAAAGAACAAAGATGCAAGATAAAATTGTCATTCATGGGGCGCGTGCCCATAATTTGAAAAATATTGATGTGGAGATTCCGCGAGACAAGCTGGTTGTTGTGACAGGCTTGTCAGGCTCAGGGAAATCCAGTCTGGCCTTTGACACCCTCTATGCGGAGGGACAACGTCGCTATGTGGAGAGTTTGTCAGCCTACGCTCGCCAGTTTTTGGGAAATATGGAGAAACCAGATGTAGATGCTATTGATGGTCTCAGCCCAGCTATTTCCATTGACCAGAAAACGACTAGCAAAAACCCTCGCTCGACGGTGGGAACCACGACTGAAATCAATGACTATCTGCGTCTCCTCTACGCGCGTGTGGGGACGCCTTACTGTATCAACGGGCATGGGGCTATCAAGGCTTCTTCGGTGGAGCAAATCGTGGATAAGGTTTTGGAGTTGCCTGAACGCCAGCGCCTGCAAATTTTAGCTCCAATCATCCGCAAGAAAAAAGGACAGCACAAGAGTGTTATCGAGAAGGTTCAGAAAGATGGGTATGTCCGTGTCCGTGTGGATGGGGAAGTCTATGATGTGACCGAAGTGCCAGAGCTGTCTAAGAGCAAGCAACACAATATTGATGTCGTGGTTGACCGTATTGTTATCAAGGAGGGAATTCGTAGTCGTCTCTTTGATTCTATTGAGGCTGCCCTTCGTATTGCAGAAGGTTATGTCATTATCGACACTATGGACGACTCTGAGTTGTTGTTCTCTGAGCATTATGCCTGTCCAGTTTGTGGCTTTACTGTTCCAGAGTTAGAGCCACGTCTCTTCTCATTCAATGCTCCTTTTGGCTCTTGTAGTGAGTGTGACGGTTTGGGCATCAAGTTGGAGGTGGATACTGATTTGGTAGTGCCAGATCCCAGCAAAACGCTACGCGAGGGAGCCTTGACTCCTTGGAATCCTATCTCATCCAACTACTATCCAAACATGCTAGAGCAGGCCATGACAGCCTTTGGAGTGGATATGGATAAGCCTTTTGAGGACTTGTCAGAAGAAGACAAGAACTTGATTCTCTATGGATCTGATGGTAAGGAATTCCATTTTCACTATGAGAATGAATTTGGCGGTGTGCGTGATATTGACATTCCTTTTGAGGGAGTTGTCAATAATATCAAGCGTCGCTATCACGAGACAAACAGCGATTACACTCGCATCCAGATGCGTCTTTACATGAATGAGCTGACCTGCGGAACTTGTCACGGCTATCGTCTCAATGACCAGGCCTTGTCTGTCCGTGTGGGTGGCCAGCAAGGGCCACATATCGGAGAAATTTCAGACCTGTCTATCGCAGATCACTTGGAATTAGTCAGTCAGTTGACTCTATCTGAAAATGAAGCCATCATCGCCCGTCCCATTCTCAAGGAAATCAAGGACCGCTTGACCTTCCTTAATAACGTGGGACTTAACTATCTGACTCTGTCTCGTTCGGCAGGAACCCTTTCAGGTGGGGAAAGTCAGCGTATTCGCTTAGCAACCCAGATTGGTTCCAACTTATCAGGTGTCCTTTATATCCTGGATGAGCCGTCAATCGGTCTCCACCAGAGGGACAATGACCGTCTGATTGCTAGTCTCAAAAAGATGCGCGACTTGGGTAATACACTCATTGTAGTGGAACACGACGAAGATACCATGCGTGAAGCTGATTATCTGATTGACGTTGGTCCTGGTGCCGGTGTTTTTGGTGGTGAGATTGTTGCCGCAGGTACGCCCAAGCAGGTTGCTCGCAACAGCAAGTCTATCACAGGTCAGTACTTGTCAGGCAAACGTGCTATTCCAGTGCCAACAGAGCGCCGTGCCGGAAATGGTCGTTTTATTGAAGTGACAGGAGCGCGTGAGAACAACCTGCAAAATGTCACAGCTCGCTTCCCACTAGGAAAATTCATCGCGGTGACAGGTGTGTCAGGTTCAGGGAAATCGACCCTAATCAATAGCATTCTCAAAAAAGCTATTGCCCAGAAGCTCAACCGTAATTCAGACAAGCCTGGTAAATTCAAGACCATCACAGGGATTGAGCATGTAGACCGCTTGATTGACATTGACCAGAGTCCAATTGGACGGACGCCGAGGTCCAACCCAGCTACCTATACAGGAGTTTTTGACGATATACGTGACCTCTTTGCCCAGACAAATGAAGCTAAGATTCGAGGCTACAAGAAGGGTCGTTTCAGTTTCAACGTCAAGGGTGGTCGCTGTGAAGCCTGCTCAGGTGACGGGATTATCAAGATTGAGATGCACTTCTTGCCAGATGTTTATGTAGCTTGTGAAGTCTGCCACGGAACCCGCTACAACAGTGAAACCCTAGAAGTTCACTACAAGGAAAAGAATATCTCGCAGGTCTTGGATATGACCGTCAACGATGCGGTAGAATTTTTCCAACACATTCCGAAAATTCAGCGTAAACTTCAGACTATCAAGGATGTAGGGCTAGGCTATGTGACGCTAGGTCAACCAGCTACCACCCTTTCTGGGGGAGAAGCCCAGCGTATGAAGTTGGCTAGCGAACTTCACAAACGATCGACAGGAAAATCTTTCTACATTTTGGATGAGCCGACGACAGGGCTTCATACTGAGGATATCGCTCGCTTGCTTAAAGTCTTGGCTCGCTTTGTTGACGATGGCAATACAGTCCTTGTTATCGAGCACAATTTAGACGTTATCAAGACGGCAGACCATATTATTGACTTGGGACCTGAGGGCGGTGTCGGTGGTGGAACCATCATCGCAACAGGAACTCCAGAAGAAGTAGCGGCCAACGAAGCCAGCTACACAGGACATTATTTGAAAGGAAAGTTACATCATGAATAAACGTGTACAAGCATTTCTAGCTAAAATGCAAGAAAAAGAACTAGATGGTATCATCATCAATAACCTTAAAAACGTCTATTACCTGACTGGTTTTTGGGGCTCAAACGGAACAGTCTTTATCAGCCGTGACCGTCAGGTATTGGTGACAGACTCTCGCTATATCATTGCAGCCAAGCAAGAAACCAGTGGTTTTGAGATTGTGGCTGACCGTGATGAATTGGTTGTCATTGCAGGAATTGTTAAGGACATGGGCTTGTCTCGCATCGGTTTTGAGGATGAGATTTCGGTGTCTTATTATCGCCGTATGCAGGCAACCTTTGAAGGAATTGACTTGCTTCCACAAACTCAGTTTGTAGAAGGTCTTCGAATGATTAAGGATGAAGCGGAGATTGCAGCTATTCGCAAGGCTTGTTCTATCTCAGACCAAGCTTTCCGCGATGCGCTTGACTTTATTAAGCCAGGAAAGACTGAAATTGAGATTGCCAACTTCCTTGACTTCCGCATGCGTGAGTTGGGAGCATCTGGCTTGTCTTTTGATACGATTCTAGCTAGCGGTATCAATTCTTCTAAGCCTCATGCCCATCCTATGCATAAACCAGTTGAGCTAGGAGAAGCCATTACTATGGACTTCGGTTGCCTTTATGACCACTATGTCAGTGATATGACACGGACTATCTATCTAGGGCATGTCAGCGACGAGCAGGCAGAGATTTACAATACGGTTCTCAAAGCCAATCAAGCCTTGATTGACCAGGCTAAGGCTGGCTTAGGTTTCCGTGACTTTGACAAAATCCCTCGTGATATTATCATCGAGGCAGGCTATGGCGACTACTTTACCCACGGTATCGGACACGGTATTGGACTGGATATCCATGAGGAACCATACTTTAGCCAGACTTCTACAGAAACTATTAAGGCAGGTATGGCATTGACAGATGAGCCGGGTATCTATATCGAAGGCAAATATGGCGTTCGTATCGAGGATGATATCCTGATTACAGAGACAGGTTGTGAATTATTGACCCTTGCTCCAAAAGAGTTGATAGTTATCTAAGAGTTAAACAACTCAAGTGATTGACTTTTAAATTTTAAAGGTTTATACTGAAAGACGAAAACGGTAGGTGAGGCTACCATAGGGATACGGATGACTACCGCAAAGCAGTGGAGACACTACTCGTTGGTCAACAGTCCTGGTCGCGAAGGCCAAGACTAAGCTCATTACATTGCCCTATGGAGTTAAAGCTTGAACGAAAAACAGATAATTAGTTTTTTAATCCTGCCATTTTATGGTGGGATTTTCTACTGTTTAAATCAAAGAAAGGAGATAAACGATGCAAATTGACGATCATCCGGAACCGCACATACACAGCCAATCGCTGATTTGTGTCGTTCTGCCCTTATAAAGTGATTGGTCTCTGTGTATGAAACACATCATTCATACAGATAGGAGAAACCAATGAAAACTACAAAAGAAAGATTAGCAACAGCTATTCATACATCTTTAAACGAAACTCTATCTTTTTATAAGACAAGTCTAACAGGCTTGACTGAGGAGCAGGTGGAGAAAAATCGTGACCTATATGGCGAAAATACCATCACAAAGGGTCAAGAAGACAGTATCCTCAAAAAGATTTACGAATCCATTATCAATCCTTTTACAATCATCTTGCTGGTCATCGCCGTGATTTCCTTGGTGACCAATGTCTGGTTGGCAAAACCAGGTCAAGAAGATCCGACAACTTCCATTATCATCGTTGTCCTAGTCCTCATTTCTGGTGGTATACGCTTTGTCCAGGAACTCCGTAGTGATAAGGCTGCGACCAATCTATCAAAAATGATTGTCAACACAGCGACTGTCATTCGTCAAGGAGAAATCCAAGAAGTACCTATCGATGATTTGGTAGTGGGTGACGTGGTTAAATTAAGCGCTGGAGACATGATTCCAGCAGATCTTCTTTTATTTGAGTCGCGCGATTTCTTTGTACAACAGTCGGGCTTGACAGGTGAAAGTGAATCGGTTGAAAAATTGGCCTTGACCAAGGCAACAGTTCAACAATCTGATAGTCTGCTAGAAGCAGAAGCGCTCGCCTTTATGGGAACCAATGTCTTGTCTGGTAGTGCCAAGGCCGTGGTTTTAGCAGTTGGTGATGATACCATGATGGGAGCCATTGAGCAGACTTTGAACACCTATGACGAGCCTACTTCGTTTGAGCGGGAGATGAATAGTATTTCGTGGCTCTTGATTCGTTTGATGTTGGTCATGGTGCCCATCGTTTTCTTGTCCAATGGTTTAACAGATGGAGATTGGTTAGAAGCTGGCGTATTTGCTTTGAGTGTTGGTGTTGGATTGACACCTGAGATGCTTCCTATGATTATCACGGCCAGTCTAGCAAAAGGCTCCATCATTATGGCCAAGGAAAAAGTGGTTATCAAGAAACTCAATGCCATACAGGACTTAGGGGCGATTGATATTTTGTGTACAGATAAGACAGGGACTCTAACCCAAGACGAAATTGTCCTTGAATATCCCTTGGACATCCACGGACGCTTGGATTTGACCGTCTTGAGACGAGCTTATCTCAATTCTTATTTTCAAACGGGCTTGAAAAATTTGATGGACAGAGCCATCATCAAACGGACTGAAAAGGAAGCCAAAGAACATACCCTCTTGCAAAATCTGGCTCAAACTTTTCAAAAAATAGATGAGCTCCCCTTTGATTTTGAACGTAGACGGATGAGTGTTATCGTTAAGGATGAACACGAAGTGGTTAGTTTGGTAACCAAGGGTGCTCTAGAGGAAATGTTGACGATTTCCAGTTATGCGGAATACCAAGGAGTGATTACTCCCTTGACAGATGTTATTAGAGAAGAAATATTAGCGGAAGTCCGACAACTCAATCAACAAGGTTTGCGTGTCTTGGGAGTGGCCTATAAGTCAGGTTTGAGGGAAGATCATGCTTATACAGTTGATGATGAAGGGGATATGATTCTAACTGGTTATTTAGCTTTCCTAGATCCTCCTAAACCATCTGCAGCACCAGCAATTAAGGCACTGTTAGAACATGGGGTTCAAACAAAGATTCTGACGGGAGACAATGAAAAAGTTACCCAAGCAGTTTGTGAAAAGGTTGGATTAGATATTAATCAGATGCTGTTAGGGTCTGAAATTGACCAGATGAGTGATCAAGAATTGGCTCAAGCCGTAGAGGAGGTAACAGTCTTTGCCAAACTTTCTCCTGACCAAAAAGCAAGGATTATTTTGCAATTTAAGGCTAACGGTCATGCTGTCGGCTATATGGGAGATGGGATCAATGATGCTCCTTCTATGAAAGTTGCAGATGTGGGGATTTCTGTTGATACAGCAGTAGATATTGCCAAAGAAACAGCTGATGTTATCCTACTTGATAAGGATCTAATGGTGCTTGAAAAAGGACTTGTTGAAGGTCGTAAGGTCTATGCCAATATGACTAAATATATCAAAATGACAGTGAGTTCTAATTTTGGGAATATCTTATCCCTATTGGTCTCTGGCATCTTTTTGCCATTTTTACCAATGGCACCAGTCCATTTGATTATCCTAAATCTAGTCTATGATTTGTCTTGTATTGCCTTGCCTTTTGACAAGGTGGATAAAGATTTTTTGAGAAATCCGCATACCTGGGAAGCTAAGTCCATCACACGTTTCATGATTTGGATGGGGCCTATCTCTTCTGCCTTTGATATTTTGACCTTTATTTTGCTCTATTTTATCATTGTACCCATGACGACAGGTCAAGCTTATGTTCATGGGGCAGAGTCTGCCGTAGGATTTATTGTCTTGTTTCAGACAGGTTGGTTTATCGAGTCCATGTGGTCACAGACCATGGTTATCCATATGCTGCGTTCAGCTAAAATTCCCTTTTTACAAAGTCGTCCAGCTTGGCTAGTCCTTGTGACAACCTTATTGGCTGCAGCCTTTGTGACCTTCCTTCCCTACAGTCCACTCGCAATCCTACTTCATCTAACTCCTTTAAAACCGATTTATTTCATCTTTTTACTTTTCATCATTATTTTGTATATGATTAGTGTGACAATTGTGAAAAAAATCTATATCAAGAAATATCAAGAATGGCTGTAAATTTCATTTTGTCAAGAAAAAAGTACGAAAATAACGAAAAAAGTCAAAAAAATTTAAAAATAGGTCGCAAGTCGGATGTTTTTTATGGTATAATAGACTAAACTGATAGTAACATGTAGCGAAAGGGGTAGGTACATGATTAAAATTTATACAGTCTCAAGTTGTACTAGCTGTAAAAAAGCAAAAACCTGGCTCAATGCCCACCAGTTAAGTTATAAAGAACAAAATCTTGGTAAAGAAGGAATTACGAGAGAAGAATTACTGGATATTCTAACCAAAACAGATAACGGAATAGCCAGCATCGTCTCATCTAAAAATCGCTATGCCAAAGCCCTTGGAGTGGATATTGAAGATTTGAGCGTCAATGAAGTCCTCAATCTGATTATGGAAACACCGAGAATTTTAAAGAGCCCAATTCTTGTGGATGAAAAACGCCTACAAGTTGGCTACAAGGAAGACGATATTCGTGCCTTCCTACCACGCTCTGTCCGTAATGTAGAAAATGCAGAAGCACGTTTGCGTGCAGCTCTATAAACATCAAGACTGGGAGCAACTCCCAGTCTTATTTTAATTTCAAAAAGAAAGAAGAAAGAAATGAAAAAAATAGTTCTTGTTAGTCTAGCTTTCCTTTTTGTCCTGGTTGGTTGTGGACAGAAAAAAGAAACTGGACCAGCTACAAAAACAGAAAAGGATACGCTTCAGTCGGCGTTGCCAGTTATTGAAAATGCCGAGAAGAATACAGTTGTCACCAAGACTTTGGTCTTGCCCAAGTCAGATGATGGTAGCCAGCAAACCCAAACCATTACATACAAGGATAAGACTTTTTTGAATCTAACCATTCAACAAAAGCGTCCAGTCTCAGATGAGTTGAAGACCTATATTGACCAACATGGTGTGGAAGAAACTCAAAAAGCTCTCCTTGAGGCTGAGGAGAAGGATGAGTCCATCATAGAAGCTCGTAAATTGGCAGGCTTTAAGCTTGAAACCAAACTATTGAGCGCAACGGAACTTCAAACAACGACTAGTTTTGATTTTCAAGTTCTGGATGTCAAGAAGGCTTCTCAGTTAGAATATTTGAAGAACATTGGTTTAGAAAATCTTTTGAAAAATGAACCAAGCAAATATATTTCAGACAGATTGGCAAATGGTGCGACAGAACAATAGAAAATCCAAATAAATAGACTGCCTGAATTGTAGAACGTAAGGAATTATGCTATAATGGTACTATTCTAAGGAAAGAGGGTGTTAGAATGGGATTTACTGAAGAAACAGTACGTTTTAAATTGGACGATTCCAATAAAAAAGAAATTAGCGAAACTTTGACTGATGTCTATGCTTCGTTGAACGATAAGGGCTACAACCCAATTAACCAAATCGTAGGTTACGTATTGAGTGGAGACCCTGCCTACGTTCCTCGTTATAATAATGCACGAAATCAAATCCGTAAGTATGAGCGTGATGAAATCGTTGAGGAATTGGTTCGCTACTACCTTAAAGGACAAGGAGTCGATCTATAACCTATGAGAATTATGGGATTGGACGTCGGTTCCAAAACGGTAGGGGTGGCGATTAGCGATCCGCTCGGTTTTACAGCTCAAGGGCTTGAAATTATCCAAATCAATGAGGAACAAGGCCAATTTGGTTTTGACCGCGTTAAGGAGTTGGTTGATGCTTACAAGGTGGAACGATTTGTAGTGGGCTTGCCTAAAAACATGAACAATACAAGCGGACCGCGCGTGGAAGCTAGTCAAGCATACGGAGCAAAGCTAGAAGAGATTTTTGGTTTACCAGTAGACTATCAAGATGAACGCTTGACAACAGTGGCTGCTGAGCGTATGTTGATTGAACAAGCAGATATCAGCCGTAACAAGCGTAAGAAAGTCATTGATAAGTTAGCAGCTCAGCTGATTTTACAAAATTATTTAGATAGAAAATTTTAATATAAAGGAGAGGCTATGTCACACGATCATAACCACGACCACGAAGAACGTGAACTAATCACACTAGTAGATGAGCAAGGAAATGAAACCTTGTTTGAAATCCTTTTGACGATTGATGGAAAAGAAGAATTTGGTAAAAACTATGTTCTCCTAGTACCAGTTAACGCAGAAGAAGACGAAGACGGACAAGTTGAAATCCAAGCTTACTCATTCATCGAAAACGAAGATGGAACAGAAGGCGAATTGCAACCAATCCCAGAAGACTCAGAAGACGAATGGAACATGATTGAAGAAGTCTTCAACAGCTTTATGGAGGAGTAAAAATGTTCAGTGAACATTTTTACCCTTACGCTAAAAATAAAGACCGTAAGTAAGTCCGGGGGATGTTTTTAGCCTGATGCTAAAAATAAAAACCGTCAGTAAGTCCAGTGGACGTGTTTAGCCCTGCGCTAGAAATTAGAAACGCAGGCAGTTCAGTGGATATTTTTACCCCAGTTCCTTTAAATAAGAGAGAACAGGTAAGTCTGGGGGGACTGTATCACCCCAACTCCTAGAAATTAGAAGAGTTGGAACGTCCGGGGGATGTTTTTAGCCCAGTTCTTTTAAATAAGAGAGAACAGGTAAGTCTGGGGGACGTTTTACCCCAGATTAACATTCATAGGAGCTAGTTATTAGCTAACCAGGTAAGAGGTTGGGACGAAAATCCTGGCCTCGTTTTTTTGTTATCTATGGAATTTTGCTAGGTAATTGATTATACTTTTATCGAGGAGAGGTATATGTTTGAAGTAGAAGAATGGCTTCATAGTCGGATTGGTTTGAATTTTCGATCAGGTTTGGGCCGAATGCAGCAAGCGGTGGATTTGTTAGGAAATCCCGAGAAGTCTTATCCTATTATCCATGTAACAGGGACTAATGGGAAAGGTTCTACTATTGCTTTCATGAGGGAGCTATTTATGGGGCATGGCAAAAAAGTTGCTACCTTTACCTCCCCTCATATCGTCTCTATCAATGACCGAATCTGCATTAATGGACAACCTATAGCAGACGCAGACTTTATCCGTTTAGCTGAGCAGGTCAAGGAGATGGAAAAGACGCTTGTGCAAACCCATGACCAGTTGTCCTTTTTTGAATTGCTGACCTTGATTGCTTTCCTCTACTTTAAGGAGCAAGAGGTGGATTTGGTTTTACTAGAAGTGGGAATTGGTGGCTTGCTTGACACGACCAATGTGGTAACTGGAGAGATTTCGGTCATTACCTCCATAGGGCTTGACCATCAGGAGACCTTGGGCGATAGTCTAGAGGCAATTGCAGAGCAGAAAGCTGGTATTTTCAAGGCTGGTAAAAAGGCAGTGATTGCGAAATTGTCTTCAGAAGCTAGGCTTGTCTGTCAAAAAAAAGCCGAATCTTTAGCTGTTGATCTTTATCAGACAGGTCAAGATTTTTCAATGTTGAATGGCGATTTTTCAAGCTCTTTGGCTAACCTTTCACAGTTGAAAATAGGTTTAGAAGGAGCTTATCAGCAGGAAAATGCAGCCTTGGCGTTGCAAACTTTTCTTCTTTTTATGAGGGAAGGAAAGGAAGCTGTTGATGAGCAGGCTGTAAGACGGGCTTTGGAGAAGACCCATTGGGCTGGACGTTTGGAGCGTATTCGTTCTCAAATTTACTTGGACGGTGCTCATAACCTCCCTGCCTTGACTCGCTTGGTTGAGTTTATCAAAGAAAAAGAGCAGGAAGGTTATCGACCTCAAATCCTCTTTGGAGCCTTGAAACGTAAGGATTATCAAGGGATGTTGGGTTATCTGACTGAAAATTTACCTCAGGTGGCACTCAAGGTGACCGGCTTTGACTATCAGGGGGCTTTGGACGAAAGGGATGTGACAGGTTACGATATAGTTTCTTCTTACCGAGAATTTATCAGCAGTTTTGAAGAAAGAGCAGATACGCAGGACTTGTTATTCATTACAGGGTCTCTCTATTTTATCTCAGAAGTACGGGGCTACCTGCTGGAACGTGAGCAGATAAATTGACCTCTTCTTTTGTCTTTGTTATACTAGACGAATTGCTGGCTAAGGAAAATCTATTTTTCTAGCATGGCAAGAGAAAGGACATTTATTATGACATTCAAAACAGCAGCACTTTCTATTGTTTCTTTAGCGAGTGTATCTTTGCTAGTTGCTTGTTCCCAAAGAACACAACCAGTTCAACAGCCTGTGGCTCAGCAGCAGGTCCAACAGCCTGCTCAACAACCTGCTCAACAGAATACCAATACTGCAAATGTAGGAGGTAACCAAAATCAAGCAGCTCCAGTACAAAATCAACCTGTTGCTCAACCGACCGATATTGATGGAACTTATACTGGTCAGGACGAAGGAGACCGTATCACTTTAGTGGTAACTGGAACGACTGGTACATGGACTGAGCTCGAATCTGACGGGGATCAGAAAGTCAAACAGGTCACATTTGATGCAGCAAATCAACGCATGATTATTGGGGATGATGTCAAAATTTACACTGTAAACGGTAATCAAATCGTCGTAGACGATATGGATAGAGATCCATCGGACCAAATCGTTTTAACTAAATAAGACTATGCAAGTAGAAAGGGCTGGATTTTTCAGCCTTTTTGCTTTCACTTAGAAAAATGATAATAAGTACTTGCCTTTTAGTGAATACCTGCGTTATACTAGTATCAATTATCTGTTTTTAGCATTCATACTCTTCGAAAATCTCTTCGAACCACGTCAGCTTCCATCTGCAACCTCAAATCAGTGCTTTGAGTAACCTATGGCTAGCTTCCTAGTTTGCTCTTTGATTTTCATTGAGTATCAAAATATCAAGGAGAGGATATGAAATATAGAAAATTTCAATTATTGATGTCCAAGTATGGCTTTAGTCTTTCGATTATGCTACTTGAACTTTGTCTGGTTTTTGGTCTCTTTCTTTATTTAGGACGCATGGCTCCCATTTTATGGATTACTGTCCTCATTCTACTGAGTATCATCACAATCATTTCGATAGTCAACCGTAATACGACTCCTGAGAATAAGGTAACCTGGTTATTAGTAGCCTTTGTGCCAGTATTTGGCCCCTTGCTCTATCTGATGTTTGGTGAAAGGCGATTGTCCAAAAAAGAAATCAAACAACTGAAGAAGCTAGGCTCCATGCATTTCCAAGAAGCAAATAGCCAGTTACTAAAAGAGGAATTAAAAGAAAGTGATAAGGCGGCATATGGCGTCATCAAGTCCTTATTGAGTATGGATACCAATGCCGATATCTATGATCAAACTGCCTCTACATTTTTTCCTAACGGAGAAGCTATGTGGAAAAAGATGGTAGAAGATCTCAAAAAGGCTGAGAAATTTATCTTCTTGGAATATTACATTATAGAAGAAGGTTTGATGTGGAATCGTATTCTAGAAATCTTGGAGCAAAAGGTCGCTCAAGGCATTGAAGTTAAACTGCTCTATGATGATATTGGCTGTATGGCTACTTTAACAGGAGATTATGCACATCGACTTCGTCAGCTGGGCATCGAGGCCCATAAATTCAATAAAGTTATTCCTCGTTTGACAGTGGCCTATAATAACAGAGATCATAGAAAAATATTGATTGTTGATGGTCAGATAGCCTATACTGGTGGGGTCAATCTGGCAGATGAGTACATTAACCACGTCGAGAGATTTGGTTATTGGAAGGATAGTGGAATTCGCTTGGACGGACTAGCAGTAAAAGCCCTGACACGCTTATTTTTGACCACTTGGTACATTAATCGAGGAGAGATTAGTGATTTTGATCAATATCATTTAGAAAATCATTCTATCCCAAGTGACGGTTTAACCATTCCATACGGGAGTGGACCCAAGCCCATCTTCCGTACCCAGGTAGGGAAAAAAGTCTATCAAAGTTTGATTAATCAGGCCACTGATTCAGTCTATATTACAACGCCCTATTTGATTATTGACTATGACTTAACAGAGAGTATCAAAAATGCTGCTATGAGAGGGGTCGATGTTCGGATTGTCACCCCTTACATACCAGATAAGAAGTTCATTCAGTTAGTCACAAGAGGGGCTTATCCAGACCTTCTTTCTGCTGGAGTTCGGATTTATGAGTATAGTCCAGGTTTTATTCATAGTAAGCAGATGTTGGTAGACGAAGATTTTGCGGTGGTGGGGACAATCAATCTCGACTACCGAAGCTTGGTGCACCATTATGAAAATGCAGTCTTACTCTATAAAACTCCTTCTATAATGGAAATAGCCCGAGATTTTCAAAATATATTTGCAGATTCTCAGGAAGTCTATCCTCATTCTATCAAAACGAGCTGGTATCAAAAACTTGTAAAAGAAATTGCCCAGTTATTCGCCCCAATCTTATAAGAAATCTAGGATTTAGGAAATGACCGAGTCCTCTTTTTCTTGCTTTTTACGAATAGAAAGATATAGGGGAGGGACGATGCTGACTCAGAAAGAAATAAACTATATCCTGACATTTAAACAGACACATTTACACCGCTTTCGGGAAATTGAAATCTTTGTGAAACTATGCAAAAAATCACTCAAACAGCCATCGCAAGCTGACAATCCTAGGACTTTTTGATATACTAAGACAGATAAATTGAATAGGAGAAACGATATGAGTGTGTATGGTAGAGTAGAAGAAGTTCATCAGGAGAATCATGAACCTCTAGAATACCAAATCAAACAAGAATTGCATCATCGTGAATCAAGTCGTCTTCCTTTGGTAAAAATTTTACTATGGAGTACGCTTGTAACAGGAATAACTCTAGGAGTACCGCTATTACTCGACTTAATGAGTGCACAGGAAGTGCAGGATTTTTATGCAGGTTGGGCGCTTCATCAGACAGGGAAGATTTACAGCGACTATTATGGAAGTCAAGGTTTGCTTTATTATTTGCTGACTTACGTGACTCAGGGCGGATTTTTCTTTGCCATTTTTGAGTGGTTAGCCTTGGTAGCAGGAGGATTTTTCCTCTTTCGATCGGCAGACACCTTGACAGAGCAAGGAGACCAAGCTGGACAAGTGGTGACTATTTTTTACATGCTGGTTACAGGTCTTGCTTTTGGTGGAGGCTATGCGACTCTTTTAGCGCTTCCTTTCTTATTCGCGGCCTTTAGTTTAGTTGCTGCTTACCTAAGCAAGCCAAGCCATGATAAGGGATTTGTACGGATTGGGCTGGCTTTGGCAGGCGGATTTTTCTTTGCTCCCTTGTCATCGCTCTTGTTTATTGCTGTAGTGAGTTTAGGCTTGTTGGTCTTTAACCTTGGGCATAGACGCTTTGCACATGGGTTTTATCAGTTTCTTGCAGTGGCTTTAGGTTTTTCACTTGTCTTTTATCCAACTGCCTACTATAGTGTTGCAACAGGAAGTTTTGGGGATGCCATTAGTGGTATTCGCTATCCCATTGACAGTATTCGCTTTGATTTTACTTCTAAAATTTTAGAGAATATGGCTTTTTATGGCTTGTTGTCCCTTGGTTTGGGATTTGTGGTTTGTATCTTTTTAGGTCTCTTTCAATCCAAACCCTCTAAACTATATGTCATCTCAGTGCCTGCAAGTCTTGTGACAATTTTAGGTTTGATTTTACTTTTCTTTTCACAAGAGCCTCTGCACGCTTCTTATTTGATGGTCGTCTTCCCTGTTTTCTTACTTTTATTGGTAACCAATATTAAGAGTCAACAGAGGGGGCGTAGTGTTAGACGAAGACGAAGAGAAACGCCAGTTAGTCTATGGAGTCGTTTTTTCAAAGGAAATCTATATCTGCCAGTTTTAGGGCTTGTCTATCTTTTGTCTGTTCCTTTTTTGATGAAGTTTGTCCTTTATCCGGTACCTTATCAAGAACGTAATCATCTTGCTGATTTGGTGAAAGAGGAGACAAGTACGGAAGATGATATCTATGCATGGGATGATACTGCGACTCTTTATCGTAAGAGTGAGCGCTTGTCGCCATCGGCGATTTTGTCTCCGATGCACTATACAGCAACTGAGGAAAATCGGAATAAGTTACTTAATGACTTGAAAGAAAAACAACCTAAGGTGATTGTGGTGAATGATAAGGTGCCAGTGTGGTCTGAAGTGGAAACACTCTTAAAAGAAAATTACCAACAAGTAAAGACTGATTACTCAGAGTTTAAAGTCTATAAAATCAAATAACAAAATCAATATCTTGTGTATTTTTAAAAATTTTAGGATTTTTAACACAAGATATTGATTTTTCTTTTTAGAGTGGTATAATACTTTTTAGAAAGAATATTTTAGAAAAGAGCATGCATATGATTGCACTAGAAGAAAAAATTACAATTTTGCCAACTCTCTTCGTCGAGAAACGAGATGGGAGACGTGTTGTATTTGATGTGGATAAGATTGACAAAGCTCTCCACAAGGCGGCAGACAAGGTTATGGATGTGACACCCTTGGTTGAAAAACGCCTCAATGCTCTGACTGAGCGAATTGTCACAGAAATTCATAGTCGCTTTCCACAGGGGGTTAAGATTTACGAAATTCAAAATATCGTAGAACATGAATTGCTTGAAGCCAAAGAATATGCGCTTGCTGAGGAGTATATTACCTATCGGACACAGAGGGATTTTGAACGCTCGAAAGCGACAGATATCAACTTTAGTATCCATAAACTTCTCAACAAAGACCAGGCGGTTGTTAACGAAAATGCCAATAAAGACAGCGATGTCTTCAACACCCAACGTGATTTGACAGCAGGGATTGTTGGAAAGTCAATTGGACTGCAAATGCTTCCTAAGCACGTAGCCAATGCCCACCAAAAGGGGGATATCCACTATCACGATTTGGACTACAGCCCCTATACACCTATGACCAACTGCTGTTTGATTGATTTTAAAGGTATGTTGGAAAATGGTTTTAAGATTGGAAATGCAGAGGTAGAAAGTCCCAAGTCTATCCAGACTGCGACAGCTCAGATTTCCCAAATCATCGCCAACGTTGCTTCTAGCCAGTACGGTGGCTGCTCAGCTGACCGTATCGATGAAGTTTTGGCGCCTTATGCAGAGAAGAACTATCAAAAACATCTCAAAGATGCAGAAGAATGGGTCTTGCCTGAAAAACGGGAAGATTACGCTTGGAAGAAAACGCAAAAGGACATCTATGATGCCATGCAATCTCTCGAGTATGAAATCAACACCCTCTTCACTTCAAATGGACAAACACCTTTTACTTCACTAGGTTTTGGTCTGGGAACCAGTCGTTTTGAGCGGGAAATTCAAAAAGCTATCTTAAACATCCGAATCAAGGGACTTGGTTCAGAACACCGCACAGCTATCTTCCCTAAACTCATCTTTACGCTTAAAAGAGGTCTTAACTTGGAAGAAGGGACTCCCAACTACGACATCAAGCAGTTGGCCCTAGAGTGCGCAACCAAACGGATGTACCCAGATGTTTTGTCCTATGATAAGATTGTTGAGTTGACAGGTTCTTTCAAAGTTCCTATGGGTTGCCGTTCGTTCCTTCAAGGATGGAAGGATGAAAATGGTGTAGAAGTCAATTCAGGTCGCATGAATCTGGGTGTTGTGACGGTTAACTTGCCTCGTATTGCTCTCGAGTCTGAGGGCGACATGAATAAGTTCTGGGAAATCTTCAACGAACGTATGAACATCGCTGAAGATGCTCTTGTTTATCGTGTCGAACGCACTAAAGAGGCGACACCAGCCAATGCTCCTATCCTCTATCAGTACGGCGCTTTTGGCCATCGTCTAGGTAAAGAAGAAAGTGTTGACCAGCTCTTTAAGAATCGTCGTGCGACCGTTTCGCTGGGCTATATCGGCTTGTATGAAGTAGCGACTGTTTTCTTTGGTAACAGTTGGGAAAGTAATCCAGATGCTAAGGAATTCACGCTAGACATCATTCGCGATATGAAACGCCGTGTAGAAGAGTGGTCAGACCAATATGGCTACCATTTCTCTATCTACTCAACACCGTCTGAAAGTTTGACAGACCGTTTCTGCCGACTAGATACAGAAAAGTTCGGCTCTATTCCTGATATTACGGACAAGGAATACTACACCAATTCTTTCCACTACGATGTTCGTAAAAATCCAACACCGTTTGAAAAATTGGACTTTGAGAAAGTCTATCCAGAAGCAGGTGCGTCAGGTGGTTTCATCCATTATTGTGAGTATCCAGTCCTTCAGCAAAATCCAAAGGCCTTGGAAGCTGTCTGGGACTATGCCTATGACCGTGTCGGCTATCTAGGGACTAATACACCAATTGACCGTTGCTACAAGTGTGACTTTGAAGGGGATTTTGAACCAACTGAGAGAGGATTTGCTTGTCCAAACTGTGGAAATAGCGACCCTAAAACAGTAGACGTTGTTAAACGGACTTGTGGCTATTTAGGCAATCCTCAAGCGAGACCGATGGTCAACGGCCGTCACAAGGAAATCGCAGCGCGTGTCAAACATATGAATGGCTCAACGATTAAAATAGCTGGGCATCAAGTAACAAATTAGAAAGAAATGAAATGGGAAAATATCAATTAGACGATAAGGGTCGCGCACAAGTGACCCGTTATCACGAGAAACACTCTAAAGGTGGAGCTGGTAAGAAAGAACGCTTGCTCAACCTCAAAGAACAATTTTTAAACAAGAACAAGAAAAAATAAAAGTGAGAGTCAGCTCTCGCTTTTCTCATAGTGGGAGGTAAGGATGGAACTACGCAGACCAAGATTAGCAGATAAAGAAACAGTTTTAGAGATGATGGCAGAGTTTGAAAAGAGCCAATCAGCCCATGATGGAGGATTTTGGGATACAGAGAACTTTGTGTACGAAGAGTGGTTGGAAACAAATATGCAAAAAGAGATGGGAATAAACTTGCCTGAAAATCGTGTTCCTTCTATTCAATTTGTAT